>JAIOHV010000010.1 GCA_019912885.1 bacterium | reverse complement strand
TCGACACGCTGCGCACCGACGCGCTGCGCCTTTATTCCGACTCCGGAACGAGCGCGCCGAATCTCGAAACGCTCGCCGGCGACTCGATCGTTTTCACGAACGCGTACACGCCGGGGCCCTGGACGTTGCCGTCGATATCGACATTTCTGACCGGCCTTTCGCCCGATGCGCACGGCGCGCGCTACCACAAGGACCGTCTGCCCTCGAACGTGCGTATGCTCGCCCAGCGATTCGGCGAGGCGGGCTACGTCACCGCCGGCATCGGACGCAACATCTTCATCCGCATGAACATGGAACGCGGGTTCGAGCACTTCGACTTCTATCCCAAGAAGGAATCCGAAGAGCTGTTCGGCGAGACCGTCTGGGAGGAAACGTACGGGGACCCGCAGCCCGGCGACATCGATACGCCGGAGATCGCGCGCCGAGCGATCCGGTGGCTCGACGCCAATGCCGACAAGGGATTTTTTTTCTGGGTCCATTTTTTCGATCCGCATTACCCCTATGCGCCGCCGGGGAAATATCGCCCCAAACGCCGCCCGCCCGCGGGCATGGGATACAGCTTTCATGAACTCAAGCGCGTGCGCGGCGGTTACCTGATGCCGACCGCGAAGCAGCGCGAATGGATCCGGGAGCTGTATCTGGGCGAGGTGCGTTACGTGGATGCGTACGCGGGCCGCGTGCTCAATCATCTGCGAAAGCTCGGATTGTACGACGATGCGCTCATCCTCTTCGCGAGCGATCACGGCGACGAATTCTGGGAGCACGGAGGGTTCGAGCACGGCCACGCCATCCACGACGAGCTTCTCCGCGTTCCGATGATGGTGAAGCTCCCGGGCGGCGCGAAACCGGTCGAACGCATCGATACGCGCGCGTCGCTGACGATGCTCGCGCCGACGCTGCTGGAGCTTGCGGGCATCGCGTTTGACCCGGCCGATATGTCCGAGCCGTCCTTGGCTCCGGTGCTGCGCGGCGAGGAGCCCGCCGCCGAGCGCACGATCTTCGCGTCGGGCAATCTTTTCTACGACAAGAAGGAGGCGGTCATCTTCGACGGGATGAAATACATCCACCGCGAGGTGCCCGAGCGCGAGGAGCTGTTCGACCTTGCCGCCGATCCGGGAGAAACGACCAATATCGCTCTCGCGCACCCGGACCTGATCGAGCGTGCGCGCGGGTTGTTGGCCGATCATGCCCGCGCGGAAAAGATCCGGCGAAGCGAAATGCGCATCCGCCAATCGGCGCACAAGGCTCTTGACGAATCCGCGGCCGAGGCCATGCGTTCGCTCGGTTATCTGCAATAGCGGGGGGAGGGCATCATGATCCGCTGGCTAGCTTTTGCGCTGATCGCACTGATGGCGTTGCCGCTCGGATGCGGATGCGGTGATGACGAAGACGATGATGATGACGCCGGCGGCGGCCTTCACGATGACGACGACGCCGCCGACGATGACAGCGACGATGACGACGACGCGGATGACGACGACACGGGCGATGACGACGACGTGCCATTCGAGTTTGCGTGCGACGATTTCGGCCTGACGGCGCGCGATTTCATTGACGCCGAAGACAGCGCGGCGCTCTACGCGGTGGCCGCGGACTTCACCGTCGAGACGACCGCCGGCCCGTGGAATTTCGCGGACGAGTTCACCGGCTGCGAGACGTATCTTTTCATTCAGGACCTGCCGCGCCAGAACGCGCAATTCCCGGACCTGTTGTGGGGACGCGAAAGCGACGCGGCCGGGCTTTGCGCGGCCTTGCCGGATAACGCGCACGTCTTTTTCGTGTCGATCGACAAGGACCAGGACGGCCGCGACGCCAGCCTTGCGACGATCATGGAGCGCGTGGACGCGCATCTCGCGACGCTCGACGAAACCGCCGCCGCCGCGCTTTCGCGGCGAATCCACTATCTGCCCGCATACGCACGCGATCTTCCCGGATGGCTTGGCGAGTTGATGACCGACCCGCGCTGGGGATTCGGCATCGACCGCATGCAGCGCATCCGCTACATCGGCAGCTACGCCGATCCGCGCCGATTCAACGGGAGCGTCGGCTGGTTTGAGCCGAACCTCGCGATGGCCGCGAACGAGGCGGATCTCTACAACTTCGAGTCCGACCGCGACGAGCGGCTTGCGGCGCAGGGCGCGACGGTCGTCACCCTGTTTGACGAAGAGCTCTCCGATCCCGGCTGGGCCGGCACGCGCGGATATGCCGACGTGACGCTGCCCGACGCCGGCACGATGGCGGCGTTCGGCGCGGCGGAGCTGGATTTGTATCTGGGTTGCGTGGGGGAGGGCGAATACGGCACGTGTCCGGCCTGGGATTACATCGTCAATCTCTACCTGTGCGAAGCCGATGACCCCGATACCTGCGACACCGAGATCGGCCGCTGGATCACGACCTACCACCGCGAGGGGCGATGGGTTCACGACATCACGCCGCTGCTGCCGCTTTTGGCCGGCGGGGGCGAGCGGCGCTTTGCGTTCTACACGCAGCAACCCTACGACGTGAAACTCGAACTGCGCCTTCTCCCCGGCGCCAAGGCCGAGCGTCCGGTCGCGACGCATTTCCTGTTTTCGGGCGGCGCGTTTGACCTCGACTACAACGACGCGTACGCCCCGCTCGCGATCGACGTTCCGGACACGGCGGCGCGCGTGGAGATCGCCACGGTCATCACCGGCCACGGCGGCGAGGCGAACACGAACTGCGCGGAGTTTTGCGACACGACGCACCATTTCACGATCAATGGCGTCGAATACGTCCGCGAATTTCCGGACGCGAGTTCGCAATTCGGCTGCATGGACGAGGTGGGGCAGGGCACGGTGCCCAATCAATACGGCACGTGGTGGTACGGCCGTTCCGGCTGGTGCCCCGGCCGCGAGGTGCAGGTGTCACGCTGGGACGTCTCGGCCGACGCGATCCTCGGCGGCGAGAACGTCATCACGTACGAAGGCTTCTACGAGGGCGAGCCGTTTCCTTACGACGGCGCGAACATCGTGATGACATCCTGGCTGACGGTATACGAGTAGCCGCGACTTCGCGCGATGCCCGGGCGTCAGGGCCGCAAACGGAGTCATCCCGCGGCAGCGGGATGACGGAGTGCGCGGTCGGGTCCGCCCTGGCGTCGCCGTTGTCGTTATCCGTTGTGCCAATGCGTTGCCGACCGCGCACTCCGTCCCGCTCGGAGCGGGACTCCGTTTGCGGCCCTGACGGCGCGAATGCGCCGATGCCTGGGCGGTATCGACCGCGCACTCCGCTGCGCTGCGTTTGCGGCCCTGACATCGCAAGCCTGACATCGCACGCCGCCCTGACATCGCAAGCACCGTCTTTGCGGTGAAAAACATCCGTGCGATATTCGGGCCGCCATGACGCAGATTCGCGCCATCGAACCGGAAGCGCCGCGCGCGAGCGGTTGGGAGACCGCGCTTGTCGCGGGGATGCCGGTGCTCGAGGAGCTTCTCGCCGCGCGCGTGCCGGATGAGGCCGCCCGCAAGGCCGAGGCGCTGTTGGGATTATCGTACGTGCTTCTCTTCCGCTTTCGCACCGGCAACCGCCTGCCGATCGTCGGCCTGATGGGAAGCGCGGATAGCGGCAAGTCCACGCTGTTCAACAGCATCGTCGGCCGCGAAATCTCCCGGGTGACGCCGATCCCGCATCAGACGACGGGCGCCATCGTCGCCGCGCCGGAGGCGTTCGAGGCCGCCTCGCGCGATCCGGCGTTCCTGCGCCCGACGGTCACGCGCGTCGATCCACGCAAGCCCGATGTCACCGGCCTGACCGGGAGGCCGGGCGACGCGATCGCCGTGTTTCCCGCGACCGGGCGCGACCTGCCGTTCGTGCTCATCGACTTGCCGGATGTCGGCACGCTCGATTCCGCGGAGGAGCGCCAGGTGGCGTTGCGCCTGATGCCGTGGCTCGATCGCATCGTGCTGCTCGTCACGGAGGAATCCTTCGCGCAGGCCGAGCACGAACAGATCGCGCACGGCCTTTCGATCGTCCGCCCCGAACGCGCGCGCGCGGAGTTGTTCGTCGTGCTCAACCGCCGCTACGCGCACACCTCCGACGAGGAGTTCGCCGCGCGCGTCGACGCCGTTCGCGCCCTGTGGCGCGACGCGACCATTTCGCGCCTGCCGAATCTCGCCCGCGGCACGCGATTTCCCGGCGAGGCGTGGGCGCCCTTGGTGGCCGAGTCGCACGCACGCGTCGGCCGCGTGGTACAAAGCGCGCTGAGAAACCTCGCGGCGGAACTGGCCGACGACGTGCGCGCAATCGCCCAGGACCGCGTGAACGAACAGCGGATGATCGGCGAGATGATCGAGACGGAAATCCGTGGCGCGTCGCGGTTTCGCAAGGCGTTTCTCGCCGACGAGTTCCGCGCGCGGCTCGACGACTTTTCGCCGTGGAAGACATCCGTCGCGCGCGTGCGCGGGTTCCTTGGCCTTGGGCGCCTGGAGGAGCCGAAGCTCGACGTGGACATGCTCTCCGCGGACGCCGTTACGCGCCACGTCGCGAACACGGCGGACGAATTGCGCCGCGCGCTCGTCGCGCAACGCGCGCGCGCCTCGCGCGTGGGCTCGGGCGTCCCGTACGCGGACTTGGCCTCCGCGCCGGTGTGGCGCGTCGCCGAGGTGGACGACGCGGCGATGGCGGCCGAGATCGCGCGGCTCGTCGCGCGCGTCAACGACGAGGCGCGCCGCGAGGT
Organism: bacterium; assembly: GCA_019912885.1. Lineage (NCBI taxonomy): Bacteria > bacterium. The sequence continues at coordinate 15,948 of JAIOHV010000010.1, read as the reverse complement.
GGAGGACATGCTCGCCACGCTGCGCGTCAGCGGCGTGAAGCACCCGGTGTGGGGGTCCGTCGCCGCCGGCGCGTCGGCGCTGTTCGTGCTCGATCTTTTCGTGCCGGGCGTCGGCACCGGCAGCACGCTCGCGGTGTCGGGCCTGTTGTCGATGCTCGGCATCGGCGGCATGGTGCGCGCGGAGGTGATGCGGCGGATGCGCGAATCGCGCGTGCGCGCGCATTTCGAGGACGGCCTCGCGGACGTGTTGCGCCGGCGCGTGCGTCTTTTGCCGGAGGAACCGGCGATGCTGATCGATCTGTCCGATCACGCGGCGCGCCTTGGCGATTGGGCGCAGGGCCTGCCGGAGGTGTTGTGATGTCCGCGGCGCACGAGCTTCAGATCATCAACGCGCGGCTGCACGAGCTTTTATCGACCGAGCAGAAGCTCTCGCTCGTGCCGGCGCGCGAGTCCGACGAGCTTCTCGTATGGTTCATGCTCGGCGGCAAGGACGTGGGCAAGTCCACGTTCCTGGACGCGTTGCTCGGCACGCGCGTGTCGGAGGACAGCAAGACGGACGCCGAGGGCACGCGGCGATTCGTGGCGTACGTTCATGAATCCGCGCGCGACGAATTGGCCGCGCGCATGCGCGACGTCGGCGCGGAGCTTGTCTATCACCTGCATCGAAGCGAGACGCACCGGCGGCTCGTGCTCATCGACAGCCCCGACTTCGACAGCCGCTACACGCGCCACGTCGAGCAGGTGCGCGAGGTGCTCGAGGCCGGCGTCGCCGACGGCGCGGTTCTGCTGGCGAGCCCCGCGAAATACCGCGACGGCATGTACTGGAACACCTTTCGTCTTTTGACGCAGTCTGTCTCGCCGCGGCACGTGCTTTTCGTGCTGACCAAGGCGGACGAGCTTGGCGAGCACACCGACGAATTGCGGCGGGACGTGCTCGGCGTCGTCAAGAAGCGCGTGGCGTCCTTTGTCGGCGACGGCGGCGACGCGCACGAGCCGGGAATATTCCTGATCGACTCGATCCGGCAAGAGGCGGATTTCCATTCGTTGGTCGAAAGGCTGATGCACAAGGTCTCCGAGCGCGAGGTCCGCGTGCAGCGCGAGGAAAACGAGCGATTCGCCGTATTGCGCGGCGCCGAGCGCTTGCGCGAGCACTATCACCTGGCCGACGCCACCGCCGCCGTGCGCGCCGCGGCCGATCCGGATCGCGTGGATCAGGTGTTCGACATGCACTTCCCCGATGCGTATTTCGCGGCGGTCGCCGACCGCCTGGCCGCGCGCCGCGAGATGAATCTGCTCGTGCGCGAGCGGCTGGCCGCGCAAACCGGCCCGACGCTCGCCGGCATCCCCGCACTCGTCGGCATGATGCATCGCATCGGCTCGTGGTCGCCCCTGCGGTTGCGCGGCGCGGAAGCGACCGCCGCGACGACGCCGGAGGAATACGATCTGGCGCGCGCCCTGCGTTGGGGGCAGGAGGAGATCGACGACCGTCTCGCCGACGCCCGGCGCGAGGCGCTCGCCGCCGTGCGTTTCGAGAATCCCGCGGTGGCGGACGATCTGCTGGCCGACGCGCCATCCGTGCTCGGCGACCTGGTCCAGGCGCTTGAGGACGAGATGTCCGCGCCGGCCGCGCCGGTGCTCTCGCGCCTCATGCGCGGGCTGCTCAACCTTCCCGTCTACATGTACCTCGTCTTTTTCGTGACGCTGCTTTTCTATCCCGCGCTCCTTTTGCTCGAGGCGTGGGGCGTCATGGGCGCCCCGCGCGTCGGCGCGGCGCTCACCCTCGACAACGTGAAGGTGTCGATCATCGGCTTCGCGGGTTACTACGTGATGGCCGCGCTCTGGGTCCTGCGCCGGCACCGCGAACGCATGCGCGAAGAGGCCCGCGAGATCGCCGCGCGCTTCGTCGATGACTTGCGCTCGCTGCTGCGCCGCGAGGTCGAGCGCCCGCTGGCGCGTTTTCGCGATCGCTTCGACGCTGTTCTTCGGGATCTCGACCAGCTCGAAAGACGTTTCGGCTTGCCCCGCAAAGCCGCATAAACGCTTCGCATAAATGTGAGGTTGAAAACGTGATCGGGTGTGGCCGCGCCCGGAATCTCGCCCATTTCTACCGACTTGATAATCGCTTATTTCGTGGCAAAAGAAGTAAGCGATGCACGAAAAATATAAGAAAAATCAACGAGTTAGACGATTTTTTCGTGGACGCAAACGTTACGGAAAGTAAGCTGGGCTTACGAAACGTAATGCCATGTTAAATTCCCGCTTTACGTCTGAATCGGTAAACGTTTGAAACAACTGGAGAAAAATGATCGGAGGCTGTTGGCAAGCGCATTGCATAATCATGCACCCGCATGGAGGTGCATACATGAAAATTTTTCCATTCCTTTGGGACGAGGATCGCGCGGTGCGACTCCTGGTTCTGTTCGTAACCGTACTCGGAATTTTCCTGCTCGCAGGCTGCGGGTCCGCGGAGGACGGCGTCGGCCGCCCCGCCTACGATCTCGGCGGTTGTGACGGAAACATTCCGGACACGGAACGCGATCCCTCGACGGATCCTGTCGATATTCCCCGCGGTGACGACGATGCGTCCGACGACGATGCGTCCGATGACGATTTTGCCGATGACGATGTGTCGGATGACGATGCATCCGATGACGATGCGTCGGACGACGATGCGTCCGATGACGATGCTTCTGACGACGATGCGTCGGATGACGATTTCGCCGACGACGACGCGTCCGATGACGACGCGTCGGACGACGATGTGTCGGACGACGATTTCGCCGATGACGACTTTGCCGATGACGACGCTTCCGACGACGACGCGGCCGATGACGACGACGATCCGCCGCTGTTCGACTCAACGCCGAGCTTCAACCTGGGCCTGGTCCATTTCCAGTACTACTTCGGGCTGGGCGGTTACAACGGGCAGATCTTCTACGACGACCATGAGTGGATGGCCGAGAACATCGAGTTCGCGATCATTTACTACGGCGACCTGGGCATGGATCTGTCCTGGGAGGAACTCAAGGCCAACAATCCCCGCGGCTCGTGGCTGAAGTGGCGCCTGGCGCAATTGCTTTTGACCAACGAGTCCGGCGGCTCGTGCAGTTCGCCGAGCAAAGGCGCGGCCGATCAGGACTTCAACAACCAGATGAACGAGTTTAACCGGTTCCTCGGCGAGTACCCGCAGTATGGCGACGGCGAGTCCTGCTTTCTGCACGCCCGCAACGACGGACGCGTGGAAGCCCGCTGGCACGTGATGGGCTGCGACGTGACGCTCAACCAGGCCGGCTACAGCGGCAGCGCGGGCGGCAACATGAAGAACGCGCGCATGCAGTCGCTGATCTGGGACGAATACGCGTGGCTGTTCGACGTGTCGAGCGACTGCGCGAAGGATTACGTCGCCTGGCGCACGATCAAGGACATCCAGGAAGAGCATTACGGCGGCGAGGGCTTCGACAACATCGGCGGTCCCCTGAATGACATGTACTACCTGCCCGACCAGATCGACCAGGTGGACATCATGGAGATCCCGAACAGCGTCGAGTACAACGCGTCGGCCCTTGAAACCTGGTGGCGCAATTCCATCGACGACATGATGGAGTACGTCAACGCGCGGACGCAGAACGCGGTTCCCGGCGCCAGGATCCTCTACAACGGCGCGAGCTACTGCAGTTGGGACGGCAGCGTCGACTGGCTCAAGGGCGCGCGCGGCGAAAACCTCGGCGTGTGGTGCGAGGATGCGCTTCATTACCCGAGCTGGGGCAACTTCGACACGCCCGACCGATTCCGTGCGCTGTTGGATCTGTCCAACACGCTGGCGGCTGACGGCGGATACATCGCCCTGGAGACGTTCTACAACGGCGGTCACACCGACCCGACGCCCGTCGAGGTCATGTATTACCTGTCGGCGATCTATGTGCTGCAAGGCCCGAAGGACGTGTACGTCATCAAGCCGACCTGGCTTCAGTACAACCCGATCAAGGACCTGGCCTGGTTTGACATCTTCGGCCGCGACATCGGGACGCCGACCGGCCCGGGTGTCGAGGGATCCAACGGCGTGTTCTCGCGCAACTACCTGCGCTCGAACGGCCAGCGTACGAAGGTCGTGGTCCGCGTCGACGGAGACCGCGCTCCGATCAGCTACAACCTCGGCGGGACCTACTGCAGCGTGGACGTGAACAACAATCTCACGACCGTCAGCGGTTCGGTTTCGCTGCCCACCGGCGGCGGCCTGGTGCTGATCGAAAAAGGCACCGGCGACTGCCCATAATCGACAAATTCACGCCGCGGGGCGCGCCCTCGCCCCGCGGCGCTATCGCGGACGCACCGCGAACAGGGGCCCTTTGTGACGGCCGGCTTTTCCTGCCTCCTCGGAAAGCCGGCCGATTTTTTTATTGCGGAATGCGGAATGAATCGCATGTTCACGCAGAGGCGCGGAGGCGCGGAGGGCGGGGAGGGAATCGCAATTCAACACAAAGGAAGGGCACGAAGGGAACAGGGAGCGAGTTGAGCGGGTTGACCGCGATGACCTTCCAGCCTTCCAGCCTTTCAGCCTTCCAGTCTCCCACACAGTTCCTTACGACTTCATTTCCACGCGTATGTCCCTGATCTCCAGCACCGTCTCGCCACCGGGCGTTTTGAACGACGTGGGAAAGCTGATGCCCTCCACCGTCTTGCGCTCGCCGCGCGTGGTGACGAATGTCGCTTCCGACGCGCCGCTCTTATGGAACGCCCACGCCACGGGCAGATCGTCGTCGCCCAGATACAACACGTAGACGTCGCCCGGCGTGTAGCCCGTCGTACCCACATACGACACGCGCAACGCGCGCCGTTTGCCGAGTGCGTCGAACTTCGGCACGTCCACCTCGCCCAAGTCCTCGAAACGCACGCCGTCGTCGGTCGCGATACGAATTTCGAACAGCGCCCAATACATGTCGTTGACAAAGGCCGCGTGCGCATCGCGTCGCTTTTCGTCGGCGACATCGGTCGGCTGGTTGGCCGATACCACGATCGACGTCCCGTCCATCGTCACCGCCACCGCGTCCGTTCGAAGATCCCACGTGTAGGAGCGCTCCGCGCCACGTTTTTGATTGCGCCAGGTGAAGTGGATTCTCGCCGCGCGGTCGAAGGCGCCGATGCCCGCGGCTTTCGCGATCTCTCGGACGATCTCCGGTTTGGCGGAAATGCCGCCGTCGCCCGGTTCGGTGTACCCGTGGCCGAAAAAAAACGCATTGACGGCAAAGACGGCAAGAAGCAGTCCCAGCCGCACGTTGACGCCGCGGTCAAACATCGCGCTCGTCCCCGCCAAGCGCGTACGCCAGGGGGACGAGAGCGCGAAAATCCGCCGGCGGGGTGAAGTCCGCCTCGCGCTGCGCGACGCGCAGATACTGATTGACCGGTAAGGCGACAAGGCGCCGGCGCAGCTCGCGCGCGTCGCCGAACGCCGGATCGTCGCCGGAAATCTCGCTGGGCAACCGATCCCAATGCTGCGCCGGCACGCCGGCCTTCAGAAGCTCGGCCATCGCCTTGTCCGCGTCCTTAACGAGCACCGGCAGCGCCTTTGGGCAAACGCCACCGGGCAGCGTGTCGTAAATGAGCTGGGCATCGTTGGCGGCTCTCATCCAATCCCTCAGGTAGTAGTAGTTGCGCCGTCTCGTCTCGAACGTCAACGCGAAATCGGCATGACGTAGGCGAGACCACGCGGAGGGATCGAATCGCGCCAGCGCGTCGCCCGCGGCCAGGCGTTTTTCCATGCGCGACGCGGCGCCGTTCACCGCGCGCCGCGCGATGTCCTCCGGCGCGTGCGGCTTGTCGGGCGCGCGCTTGAAGTACTCGTCCAGCATCCACATCAGACGCAATAGCCGCGGCGCCGCCGGCGCGGGGCCGAGATCGGACAGGCGGATGTCGTCACGATTCGTCACCGCCGCCGCGCCGTTCGGGATCAGGAAGGTCTTTCGGAAGCTGAACACGCCAAGGTCGCCGAACGTCCCGAGTGCCTTGCCGTTTTGCGTTCCGAGGAAGCCGTGCGTGTTGTCCTCGACGAAAACGAGCCCGGTCTCAAGCGCAAGCGCGGCGAGATCGACCAGGTCGAACGCGAAGCCGAAATAGTGCACCGCGACGAGCGCGCGCGTTTTTTCGTCGATCGACGCGCGCACGTGGTCGAGGTCCGCGCGCAGCCCGGTCGTCACGCGATAAAAGCGCACCGCGAACCCCGCGCGCGAAAGCTCGTCGGAAAGATCGCGGCAGATGTAGGCGGGAAGCAGCACGCCGTCGCCGGCCTTCAGCCCCGCGGCGGCAAGCCCCGCCGCCATCGCGCGGCGCGCATATCCGAACCATCCGACATTCGGCGAAGAAAACGGTACGGGTGCGGGCAGGGGACGGACGCGCGGGCGCGGAAACGTGTAGACGGGTCCGTGCGCCGGGGCGGTTTCCTCGCGATCCTGGGCCATGCGCGAACGATATCCGCGCCGCGCGGCGCCGTCAAAGCGCGCGCGGGAACGCTTCGTTCGGATTTCTGTGGAAATTTTCCTTCGCTCGGTTACGATGCGGGCGCGGTCGATCCCACGGCCGGCGGGGGCTCATGAGAAAATGAAACTGACCATCGATTCGACCTACCGAACCTTCAACGACGTCGAGATCCCGCGCCTGGGTCTTGGGGTGTGGCAGATCGGGCGCGGCGAGCCGACGATCACGGCCGTGCGGGCCGCGCTCGACGCGGGCTACCGGCACATCGACACGGCCGCGGCGTACGGCAACGAGGATTCCGTCGGCGAGGCGATCCGCGAATCCGCGATCCGCCGGCAGGATATCTTCGTCACGACCAAGCTCTGGAATGACGACCACGGCCACGACGCGGCGCTTGCCGCCTTCGACAAGAGCCTTGCGCGCCTCGGACTCGAATACGTGGACCTCTATCTCATCCATTGGCCCGTCGAGGAAAAGCGCAAGGAATCCTGGAGCGCGCTCGAGTACCTGTTCAAGGAAGGCCGCGCGCGCGCGATCGGCGTCAGCAACTACACGATCCGCCATCTGGAAGAGCTGATGGATAGCTCGGACATCGTGCCGCACGTCAATCAGGTCGAGTTCCACCCGTTCCTGTACCAGTCCGGGCTGCTCGAGTTCTGCAACGACAACGAGATCGCGCTCGAGGCGTACAGCCCGCTGACGCACGCCCGCCGTCTCGACGATCCACGCATCGGCGCCGTCGCGAAAAAGCTGGGGCGAACGAATGCGCAGGTGCTGATCCGTTGGGCGCTACAGCACGGCACGATCGTGCTGCCCAAGTCCTCGAACCCGGAGCGCATCCGCGAAAACGCGAACGTTTTCGATTTTGAAATCGGCGCGGACGACATGAAGGCTCTCGACGATCTCAACGAAGACGCGCGCGTCGCGTGGGATCCCACCGGAGTCACGTGAAATTGGGAATGGCGAATGTCGAGTTGGGAATGTCATCGCAACATCGCGATGGACGGATTTGCGTTTGCGACGGTATTCACAATTCCCAAATCGCAATTCGTCTAAAAAAAGCGTCTACTTTATTTTTAATGGAGTTACCCCATGGAGTACCTTGATCTTGCCCGCGAAGGAAACCTCGCCGTCGTCCACATGCGTCACGGCGATGAAAACCGTTTCACCACGCCGTTTCTGACAGAGCTTATCGACACGCTGACCATGCTCGAGGACGACCCCGGCACGCGCGGCGTCGTGCTGACCGCCCAGCAGGAAAAGTTCTTTTCCACGGGCATCGACCTGGAGTGGATGATGACGGTCGGCGGCGAGGATCCCGGCAAGGTCACGGAGTTCCTGCTGCTGCTCAACCGCACGCTCGAGCTTTGCACGGGATACAAAAAGCCGTTCGTCGCGGCGCTGAACGGCCACGCGGTCGGCGGCGGCGCGATCCTCGCCGCGTGCGCGGATTTTCGCCTGATGAACAGCGAGCGCGGCTTCGTGCGCCTGCCGGAGGTGAACGTCGACATCCCCTTCTGGCCGGGCATGATCGCGCTGTTTCGCGACATCCTGCCGCCGAAATCGTTCCGCGACATGGCGCTCACCGGCGGTCGTTACACGGGCGAGCAGGCGCTGGCGATGGGTTTTGTCGACGAGCTTGTGAAGCCCGGCAATCTCGTCATGCGCGCGCTGGAGTTCACGAGCTCGCTTGCCGGCGCGAAGACGGAAACCTATGCGCGTATCAAGCGCGACTTGCGCCAACACGTGCTGAAGGTGATGCACGAGGAAGACGCCAGGGAAGCGACGATGCTCGGCAAAATTTTCCGCGAACGCACGGGCGTCTGAGGATTCGCCGTTGACGGAGCGGCCATCGGTTCCCCGCTACGCCCCTGCTCGATCGCTCCCGCCGTACGCGCATCGCCCCGGCGAAACGCCGCACCCGACGCGCAATCCCGCCGGGCACAGCTTCGGTCTCGCGGAGCCGATTCACGAGGGGGAATTCGTTCCCGCCGCCTGGCGTACGGCCGAGGAGCATCTCTTTGCCGTCGATCTGTTCAACGCCGGCTATTACTGGGAGGCGCACGAGGCGTGGGAAGGCCTGTGGCGCCGCGCCCAGGGGACGCCCAAGCTCCTGTTGCACGGACTGATTCAGGCGGCGGCCGTCCTGCTCAAGCACGCGCAACGGATGCCCGATTCGGTGCGTACATTGGGACCGTCCGCGCTCGCGAAGCTCGACGGCGTCCTCGCCGATCTCCCGCCGGATGCTCCTTTCCTTCTTGGCGTCAACGTGCGCGCGATGCGCAATGATTTCGCACGTTTCATCGAACCGGTGCTGAACGACGCGCCGCATGCGTTCGACGCGGGCGGCGATCCGCCGAAGATCGTGCTTGGCGTCGAGTAAAGGTCATTCGCCTTGCGAATTATTCGAAAGGCGAATGACGTCCTTCGTCCTCGATCCTCGTCTTACTTTTTCGTGCGCGCGCCCTTACCGACGAAGGTCGCCTTCGATCCGTCCTCGAACGTGTACGTGCTTGCGAACGTCGATGCGTCTTCGTTGAACATGAAGGTGAGATCCTCGGATACGGGCGTCTCGCCGAGGCCGGCCTTCAGCGTGTCGCAGGCAAGGTCTGTCTTGCTCTTCCATTGGCAGACATGAAGATGACGTTCGCCGTCGGATGTCAAGGAATAGAAGTGGATCTTCTTGGTAAATGGATCCCAGGAAATGAGAAAACTCCCGGACCACGGCCCGGTGGGCATCGTCGCGTTTCCTTCGCAATAGGATCCCTGTCCGTCGACGACCTTCTTGCAATTCACCGTCAGCGGAAATTTGGCCGGCTCCTTTCCCTGTTCGGTGAACGTGCTGTCATAGACCCACGTTCCGGAAAAAGCGGCCACGGTCCGCAGCGCGTCCGGCGAAGGCGTTGGCGCCATCGCCTCCTCCTTGGCGAACGCCGTGACCGCGACCAGCAAAACCATCGCAACCAGGACTAACGTTGACCTCATACGAGCCTCCTTTTATGAAACAGCCCCGTGTCGCGGCGCCCCCTTGCGTCGCGACCTGTCGTGCCTCACATCAAAACGCGGTCAATAAGAGTTGGCCTTGCCGGATCGTTCCGATTGGTTCATGCGATGGCGTCGCGTGAAATAAGTCGCGCGATCGTGGATGGGACGTCAAACGAAAAAATGAAAAATCTCGAAAAAGTGATATCCGGCGGACAAACCGGCGTCGATCGGGCCGGCCTCGACGCCGCGCTCGCGGCGGGTTTGCCGATCGGCGGATGGTGCCCGGCCGGGCGGCTCGCGGAAGACGGGCCAATCGACGCCGCGTATCCACTCATCGAAACGCCGAGCGCGGAATATCACGTGCGTACGGAGTGGAACGCGCGCAACGCGGACGCGACGCTCATCGTGGCGCCCGGCCGACTCGCCGGCGGGAGTGCCTACACCGAACGCATGGCCGTCAAGCACGGGCGGCCCGTAGCGGTGGTGCGCCCACGAGAAAAAGACATCGCGGTGGCGCGCGCGTTCATCGAGAAATACGGCGTGCGCGTGCTGAACGTCGCCGGCCCGCGCGAATCGACCGAACCGGGGATCTATGCGGAGGCGCGGGCGTTTCTGGAAAGGGTGTTCAAAAACGAGGATCGAGGATTGAGGATTGAGGATTGAGTGAGTAGCGAGTGCCCGCGGCTCCGACATCGCACCCAGACGCGTCTTTGCGACGACCTTTCAGCCTTTCAGTCTTCCGGCCTTTCCGTCTTCCAGCCTTCCAGCCTTCCAGCCTTCCTAGAACATCGCGTAAATGAATTGCGGGCCCGAACTGCCGAAAAACAACACGAGCAGCAACAGGCCGGTCGCCAGAAGCGCGAGGCCGAATTCCCTGGGAAAGTTGGTCATGCGTGTTCTCCGATTATTGTGCCCGCGCCTCGCGCGGTGATGGACACGATGGACCGCATGGACGTCATGGACGACATGGACAATCCCTCCGTGCCCTCCGTGTCTTCCCGGTGCTCTCCGTGTACCGTCGGATGCGATGACGACTCGATCCTCAATCCTCGATCCTCAATCCTCATTCATCCCCCCACGATCCCGAACATTTTCAGGTACACGACAATCGCGATGCGCGTGTCGAACAGGAAGATCGGCCAGGAGATGTTCATGTATTCGATCGTCAGCACGATGCCGATGGCGCGTCCCCACCACGTCGGATCGCCGGCGAATTGCGGCAGGAATCGCGCCTTGAAACGCATCCACAGCCGGAAAAACACGAGCCCGAGGCCGAGGTAGATGCCCCAGATGAAGTAGTGCTGCAAGAGCACGGAGCCGTGCCAGAGCGCGATGAGCATCATGGTGATCATCGTGTTCAGCATGGCGCGCGTCTCGCCCTTGCGGTTTCCGCCGAGCCCGAAATAGACGTATTCGGTCAGCCAGCTCGTCAGCGAGATGTGCCAGCGGCGCCAGAATTCGCGGATGTTCCACGCGAAGATCGGCCAGTTGAAGTTTTCCATGATCCGGAATCCGAACAGGCGCGAAATGCCGATCGCGATGTCGGAGTACCCGGAAAAATCCATGTAGAGATACGCGTAATAGAAATGCAGCGACAGCCAAAGCTGTCCGGACGACAGCGTCAGGTTCGGCCCCGGTTTCAGGAACGTCGTGATGAGCCCGAAGAACATGTCCGCGAGCACGAGCTTTTTGACAAGGCCGATCGTGATGCGGCGAAGGCCCTCGCCGAACATGTCGGCGTCGAATTCCTTTTGCGCCCGGCGCTGCTCCTGGAACGGCCCGAAACGTTCGATCGGGCCGGCCACGACGGTCGGCAGGAACATGATGTAGTAAAAAAAGTCGAGGCCCGAAACGCGCCCCACGTTGCCGCGCCGCGTTTCGATCAAAAGGTGCAGCGCGCGGAACGTGAAGTAGCTGATCCCCACCGGCACGATGAGCGGCAGGTCCGCGACGATCGACAGCCCCGGCACGCCGCCCAGAAGCGAGAATCGGTATTTGTAGATCACCATCGGCAGCACGGTGAAGATCGCGCCGAGGATGAGGATGCGCTTTTGGCCCTTGTCCGATTCCGCGGCGAGGATGAGCCGTTGGATCGTCAGGACCGCCCAGAGGAACAGCACCGTGATGATGCCGCCCTGCGGGGACATCACGACAAAAAACGCCACGCCGAACAGCGCGAAAAATCCCGCGCGCAGGCGTTCGGGCAGCGACCAGTAGATCGCGAGCGCGGCGACAAAGGCGACAAGCGTGGTGAAGGAAATGAGTTCCATGATTACCGGCGCCGCTTGTCCTTCAGCTCGCGGTCGATGTCTTTGGCCACGCGCCGCGCGACCTGTTCATGACCGGCCATGTTGATGTGATCGGTGTCCGAAAAATTCGCCGGATGCACCGCGAGCGAATAGTCGACGAGCTTGTGCTTGTTGCGCCGCGTCACGTGATAGACGTTCTCCTTGTACGCGGGCACGACCTTCCCCCAGTCGAAAAACGAGCGCTCCTCGATGAGCGGCTTGTTCATCGGCGTCAGGTAGTAGAGCAGGCGATAGCCGTGCTCGCGCGCGAGCGCCGCGCCGTCCTCGAAATTTTGCCACTGCGGATTGTTGTCCGTGAAATCGAAGTTGCCGAGGATCTCGTAATTCTGAATCGCCAGCGGCTCGGGCAGGAGTTTCCAGAGATACTCCTGATTGTGCTCCTCCGGCGTGTGCAGCCGCGCCAGGAACTCCTCCTCCGTCACGAATCCGAAAATCGCCGACAGCTTGCGGCGCACGATCTGCATCGCCACGTGTTCCTCGCCGGTCGAAAGGTGCGTGATGAGGTTGCGGTGCGCGAACGTCCGCCAAAACCGCGCGAGCGTGTGCGAAATCCAGATATCGGCGAAATCCTTGGGCGAGATGCGAAACCGCGAAAGGTACGACGCGAATCCGTCCACGCCCATGAGGTAATAGGCGTTTTCCGGGCGCGTGATCGGCGTCGCCTTGTGCGTCGAGAAGAGCTTGAAATGGATCGCCTGCACGATGACGTCCGGATCGGCGTCCATCACCTTGTTCAGGATGCACAGGTGATCCGCGAAGCTCGCGCCCGCCACGCCGAGGTTGAACGCCTTCAGGTCCTCGTGGCCGTATTTCTCGCGCAGGATCTTCTCGGCCATGCTCGGAAACGCGCGCTCGTCCCACGCATTGAGGTAGCCCTGCATGACGGAACTGCCGATGAACGCGACCTTCTTGCCCTTGTAGTCCCGGAGCTGCTCCAGGAGATATTCCATCGCCTGGTCGTTGTTGCCGGCGTTGCGGATGACGATATCCGGCCGCGCGAAAAAGGCGCGCACGCCGATCTCGATGACAAGGAAGATCAGGAAAACGTAAAGCGCGACGCGGAAATAGCGAAAACGCGGCTCGCGAAAAAACGTCGGCACCTGACTCAACGCGCACTCCGGAAAAGCGGGCGGCGCGGGACAAAGCGGCCGCGCAAGGAACGGGAATCACGCAACAATCGCCGCGAATTGTCAACGCCGCGCGGGGATATCATTTCTTCCGCGCCAGCACGTAAATCTCGCGGCTCGCGCGCCGCGTCGCATCCGGGCGGACAAGCACGGGCTCGTCGAAATCCTGCTCCACGCGCGCGAGAAATTCGTCGAGGTCCGGGCCGTGAAATACCTTCGCGAGAAACACGCCGCCTTTGGGCAGCAGCCCGCGCGCGATGCGACGCGCCGCGTCGGCCAGCGCGAGGCTCCGCGACTCGTCGACGACGCGGTCGCCGGTCGTTTTCGGTGCCATGTCGGAAACCACGGCATCCACAGGCCGCGCGCGGATCGCGGCGAGGGCATCGGCGACGGAAACGTCTGCGTTGTGGGGGTTCGTTACGGACCGCTCGCTATCGCTCGCGGCACTGACGACGCTCGCGGCACTGACGTCGCTCGCGGCACTGACGACGCTCGCGGCACCGAAATCGCGGGGAGCCGTGCGCGGATCGGGCGAGGGCGGATCGAGCGCGTCGGCCATCGCGAGCACATCCGCGGCGAAGGTCTGCGCGTTTGATCCGACCGGCGGCGTTTTTTCGAGGTCGATCCCGATCGCCCGGCCCGAACCGCCGACGGCCCGGGCGATGTATTGCAGCCACGAGCCCGGATGGCAGCCGAGATCGACGACGCTCATCCCCGCGCGGAACAGGTGGTGTTTTCCGTCGATTTCCTCGAGCTTGAAAACAGACCGCGCGGCGTATCCCTCGTCCTTCGCGCGGGCGAAGTAGTGGTCGGGCCCGTGCGTTCCGTGCGGACCGCCAAAGCGCTTGCGCGTGTCGTGCGTGCTGCTGCGCCGCCCTCCGCCACCTGCGCCGCGCGCGCCGCCGCCTTTGCCGCCTTTTTTTGTCATGGCCGTCGCGCGTTTTTGGTGTCCATCCCGTCCATCATGTCCATTGGGTCCATCATGTCCATTATGTGCATGTTAACGGGTTCCGTGCCCGTGCCCAAAAGGCGGACGGACTTGATGGACAGGATGGACCTCATGGACATTGGCGAAACCCCTGTGTCCTCCGTGTCTTCTCCGTGTCCTCCGTGTTCCGCCGGACGCGATTCATTCGCGGGCCGATGCGTTCTTCTTGACACCGAACCGGCCCTTCTGCTAACGAGCCGCACGTTTGCGCTTTGGGGCGCGGGATATTTGCCATGTTGATCCGGATCGCCGAACTTGCCCGGGGTCGCCGCGACTACGAGTTCGAACTCGCCGCCGCGCTGCTTGCCGACGCGATCGGCGAGCGCGACGACGTTCTTGGCGACGGCCTGCACGCGCATGTGTGGATCGAGGCGGAGCTCGTCGATCGCACGATCACGCTTTCGGGCATCTCGCGCGTGATGGGCCGCGTCGTTTGCGGGCGCTGCGGCGACGAGACGCAGCTTTCCATCGAGCTGCCGTGGCGGCTGATTCTGATTCCGAAGCGCGAACGCGGGGGAGAAAAGGTCGAGGACATCGAGCTCGGTTATTATTCCGGCGACCGCATCGATGTGTCGCGCGAGGCGATCGAGCAGACGGGACTCTATTTTCCGGATATTCTTTTGTGCCGGCCCGACTGCCGGGGCCTTTGCCCGAATTGCCGGGCGAACCTGAATCGAGAAACCTGCCGCTGCCCGAAATAGACGGCGCGGCCCGCGAAGAACAAGGAGTCCAACATGCCGCGCCCCAAGCGCAAGATCAGCAAGCGACGCCGGGGAACGCGCTCCGCGCATGACGCCCTGAAGGCGCCGAACCTGATCGCCTGCCCCAACTGCCAGGAGTACATGCTGTCGCATCGCGTCTGCCCCTCCTGCGGTCACTACAAGGGCAAAGAGGTCGTCACGAAGTCGGAAGAGTGATCCGTGCCGCGCGCGGCCTTTCTCTTTTCCGGCCAGGGCAGCCAGGCGCCCGGCATGGGCCGCGACTTGTACGATCGATCCGCCGCCGCCCGGCGCGTCCTCGATGACGCCGCCCGCGCCGCGGATTTCGATCTGCTTGCGCTCTGCTTTGACGGACCCGCGGAGACGCTCGCGCTGACCGCCTATCAGCAGCCGTCCATCCTCGCCGTCTCCGTCGCCGCGCACGCCGCCGCGCGCGACGCGGGCCTTCCCGATCCCGTGTGCGTTTTTGGCCATTCGCTCGGCGAGTGGTCCGCGCTTGTCGCGGCGGACGCCTTGGCGCTTGCCAACGCGATCCGCCTCGTCTCGGCGCGCGGGCGATACATGCAGGAGGCTGTGCCCGCGGGCGAAGGCGGCATGGTCGCTCTACTCGGTTGCGACGAGCAAACGGCCGACGCCGCCTGCCGCGAGGCCGGCGACGCGTGGCCGGCGAACCTGAACGGCGGCGGCCAGATCGTCATCTCCGGGCGAACGGACGCGCTCGAACGCGCCGTCGCCGCCGCGAAGGCCGCGGGCGTGCGCCGTGCGACGCCGCTGCCGGTCTCCGCGCCGTTTCACTCGCCGCTCATGCAGCCGGCCGCCGATCGCCTGCGCGACGATCTCGCCGCAATCGCGTTTGGTGCGCCGTCGGCGCCGGTCATCTCCAACGTCGACGCCCGCGCGCACGAAGACACGGGCGAGTTTTCCGATCTGCTCTACCGCCAGGTCACGTCGCGCGTCTTGTTCGAGGCGTGCGTTCGCGAGGCGTCAAGAATGGGCGCGCGGGTGTTCGTCGAGTTCGGCCCCGGCGGCCGGCTCGCCGCGCTCGTCAAGCGCATCCTTCCGGACGCCGAGGCGCTCGCGGTTTCGAACGCGGACGAGCTCGAGTCCGCGCTCGCGAGGCTGGCCGCATGACCGAAAAGCGCACCGCGCTTGTCACCGGCGCCTCGCGCGGCATCGGCGCGGCGATCGCCCGGCGTCTTGCCGCCGACGGCTTTGTCGTCGGCGTCGGCTACCGGGAACGCGAGGACGCCGCGCGCGCGGTCGTCGCCGCGATCGCCCAAGCGGGCGGGCGGGCATCGCCGGTCGCGATCGACGTGACGGACTCCGAATCGGTGCGCGCGGCGGTGAAGAAT
>JAIOHV010000009.1 GCA_019912885.1 bacterium | reverse complement strand
GTCCACGAGATCGCCCCCGGCGCGCATGTGGTGAAGGTCCCGCTCGGAAGCGGCGTCGAACCCGGCGCGCCGCCGTCGCTCGCCGAGCCGTTTCGCGGCGCGTCGCTCGCGGGCCGCCGCGTGTTGCTGACGGTGGCTCGTCTCGTGCCGCGCAAGGGCGTCGATATGGCGCTGCGCGCCTTCGCGCGCCTCGCCCCCACGCACCCCGATCTCGTCTACGTCGTCGCGGGCGACGGGCCCGATCGCGCGCGGCTCGCGGATATCGCAAGTTCGGAAGGCGTCGCCGGGTTCGACGCCGCTTCCGAGCGGGACCTTCACCACATGCGCGCCGGGGGCGATCTCGTGGACGACGCCGCCGAACACGTCTGCGATGACGATGACGGCCTCCGCGGCCGTCAGCACGCGCCTCCACAAAGGGCGAAGCGGCGAGCGCCGGGCGTGCAGCAGTTCCTGCCCGTAGGTCATGATAACGTAGGGCGTGCCGCGGCGCCTTTTCCATCGCCATGCGAGCGGGCCGGCGAAGGCGAGATACCCCGCGATGACGCGATCGACGCCATGCTCGCGTCGCACGCGATCCGCCGCGCGGGCGAGATCGATCTGCCGCGTCATTCGCGCCGCGAAAGTCGGGGCATCGCCGCGCCACGGGATGCGAGCGACGGGATATTTCGCGGCGCGGTCGTATTCGTCGTCGCCCGGCGTGCGGCGCGCGACGACCGCGATGCGGCCGGGCCAGTGGGCAGCAAGGGCGCCGAGCGTCGCCTGCACGCCGCCGATGTCCGGCGGAAAGTCTCGCGCGAGAAGGAGCGTCGTCACCTTCCGGCGCCGCGCGTCATCGCGCCTTGCTCCGGCGGTCGGACGCTTTCGCGCGCGCGCGCGTCGCGGCCTTGCGCCGGTCGTCGCGCACGCGGGTTTCGGGATGCGCGCGCGAGACGCGCCCCTGCTTTTCGCTCCAGACGTCCTGCAGGTGCGCGAGGATCGCGTGGATGCGCGTTTCCCACGAGTTCTCGCGCGCAATCGCGACGCGACGGTCGCGGTCGTGCTCCGCGCCAAGGCGCAGGCGCGCCTCGATCTTTTCGACGAAATCCAGCGCGTCCTCGCACATGTCGACCACCTCGCGCAAAGGCTCGAGCTCCGGCAGCGCGGTCGAGACGATGGGACGCCCGGCGGCGAGGTATTCGTATGTCTTCATGGGCATGACGCCGCGCGTGTAACGGTCGATCTTGTAGGGAATGAGGCACACGTCCATCGCGGCGAGGTAGCCGGGCAGCTCGTCGGGCGAGCGTTTGCCAAGGAAGTGGACGTTGCGATGTTCGATGAAGCGCTCGATGCCGAATCCGCGATCCGGCCCGACGAAGACGAACGACCACTCCGGGCGCGCGGTGAACAGGCGGTCGAGCAGGCGGTCGTCGAGCTTGTAGTTGAGCGCGCCGTGGAATCCGATGATCGGACGCGGTATGTCGGCGAGATCCTCCGCGAACGGCACGGAGAGCGCACGGTGGAAGGTCTCGAAGTCCGCGACGTTCGGCACATGGAACGTGTTCTTGTTGAACGCCTTCTTGTCGCCGTGCAGCGAGCGCGCGGTGGCAAACACGGCGTCCACGGCCTGGCAAAGATCGCGCTCCATGTGGCGCGTCGCGGCCATCCAGGCGCCGGGCATGGCCGAATAATCGTCCACGCAGTCGTAACACGAGAGCGTGGGCGCGAGGTGCTCGACGTACGGCGCGTCGGAGGGCGGATAGATCCAGAGGATGAAATCCTGGAATCCGAGCTGCTCCATGCGCTGGCGGATGATCGGCGCCACGAGGCGATGGTTGAGGTCGTTGACCTGGCGCAGCTTTTGCCCGAACGGCACGGTCCCCGGCGGGCGCAAAACGTGCACGCCGGAGCTGTCGCGCCGGTAGCTATGCGTGTAACCGCGACGCCCGTCGGCGAGACTCGCGAGCGGCTCGACGTACAGAACGCGGAAATCCGAAACAAGCCGCGAGGCGATGTGCTGCTTGTTCGTCCAGAGCGGCTCGTCGAAATCCGCCGTGGACACCATGACGATATCCCGCGGCAGATCGTAGCGCGCGTATTCACCCATAAAATTGAACCCCTTGAAACATTGTCGCAAAAAACGCCGAACGTTGCCCGAAAAAAAATCGTCCGGTCCCACCCGCTACGGCGCAATCATCTCCGGCCACTCGAAATCGCAGTACCAGACATCGCCGACCGCCACCCAATACTGCTTGATCAGCTTCGTATCGACGGACGCCGACGGCAAGATGTTGCGATTGATGTAGCGAACCAGCACCGTGCCGTAATACACCTTGTCCTTGTCGCTCGGATCCTTTTGCTTGGGGCGGTTGATGCCCGCCTCGTAAAGCGATTTGTCGGTTTCCGGCGGCTTCATGTTCTTGACCGAGTCCACCGCCTCGTCGGCCGGCACGAGCGGGCGCTCGGGCTCGATTGGCGTCGCCGCGGGCGGCGCGCCCTCCTCCGGCGGCGGCTCCGTACCCGGAAGCTCAAGGCCGCGCACAGGCGGCGTGGCATCCGTCTGGCAGACCACGACGGCGAAGTTTTCGATCTTCACCGCGCCGCCGAAACGTTCGGCATCGACAAGGAAGTCGATGCGCTTACTCGGCACGACCATGAAGCTCGCGGCGCTGTAGTTCTGCCAGACAACGAGCTTGTTGAAATCGACCGCCGCCTCACAAAGCGAGGTTGACAGCTCCCGGATCTTTTTATCCTCGCGCTTTTTCTTGCACGAGGACGCGCCGGACAGCGCCACGACGCACACCACCGCGAGCATCGCGGCCAAAAAGACGCGCGGGCGCATCAGTACGCCACCGGCATCAGATACCAGACGCCGCCGGATTTTCGCCACTCCTGAATCTCGTGGATCTTCGCGTACCACACGAAATAGATCCGCCCCCAGATGTCGATGTCCACGTGCGCGACGACGCCATTCGGCTCGATCTTCACGTTGTTGACGCGATACTTGCGCACGACCTCGCGGTCGAAATCACTCTGGCGCATGAGCGAGGCGTAAATGGCGATGAACTCGGTCAGCGCCGTCTCGTCCTCGAAATACGGCGCGATCTTCTTTTTGGTGATGTAGGCCGTGAGCTTCTGATCCTCAAGCGTCGTCCAGATGCTCGTCACGCGCTCCATGAGCGGTCCGGATTCGTCCGCGGCCTCGGCCTCGGACATCGCGCGGATGTCCTCGAACGTATCCACGCGCAGCTTTTCCGTTTTCACCGCGCAGGCGGAAAAGGCGAGCGCGGCGACGGCGAGAAGGACGAATGTGCGTTTCATGCCCGTTTCTTTTTCGGAAGCGGTTTTCGATTCGTTTCGATCGGTTCCGGCTCCGTGATCTTATCGACGGGCCTTTTGCGCGGCAAGACGACAAACATCACGGCCGCGACGGCGAAAAGCACCAGGCCCACGAGCTGGCTTTCGCTCACGCGAAACGCATACGTGCCCGCGGAGGTTTCGATAACCGCTTCGGACCACAACAGCGCCTTCCAAAGGCCGGTGGACGTTTCGGCGACGCGCCCCGGTTCACCGGAAAAATGGAACAACGTCGCGAATCCGCGCGGGTCGGCGCGGAAAAACTCCAGAAATCCGCGCATGGCGCCATAAAGCACGAGAAACCACGCGATGACCTGCCCCGCGTAGCGCCGGCGCGGCCAGACGATCCACGTCAGGATCGCGAAGACGCCAAAGGACAGGACCGATTCGGCAAGCTGCGTCGGGTAAAGGGGGATTCCGGGGATGCCAATCGTCTCCGGCGGGAAGGTGACGGCGAACGGGTATTCCGCCGGGCACGCCTTGCCGTGGCAGCAGCCTGCGAGAAAGCAGCCGATGCGCGCGAACCCGAGGCCAAGCGCGACGGTCGGCGCGACGATATCGGCATAAAGCAGCTTGTCGAGGTTGTGGCGGTGGAAATAGATCATGGCGCCGATGACGCCGCCGATGAACCCGCCGTAGAAAACGAGGCCGCCCTCGCGGACGTTGAAGATCATGAGCGGCCGCTCGACGTATTCACGCCAGAACACCGCGCAGTGGAAGAGGCGCGCGCCGATCATCGCAAGGATGACGACCCAGACCGCCATGTTGCCGATATGATCCGGGTTTTCGCCGAGGCGTTTGGCGTGGCGCGAAGCGACCGCGATCGCCGCGATGAACGCGACGGCGAGCATGACGCCATACGAGTGGATGGCGAACCCGAAAATGTCGAAAAGGACCGGTTTCATAGAACCTTGGCCGGCGGCCGGGCCTTGTCGTCGCGGTAGCTTTGCACAAGGAATACGGCGACGCCGGCGACGATCATCGCGTCGGCGACGTTAAACGCCGGCCACGCGAATCCGCGCACGGAAAACAGCAGAAAATCGACGACGGCGCCGAAGCGCGCGCGGTCGAGAAGGTTTCCGATCGCGCCGCCGAGCACCGCGCCGAGCGCCGCGGTCTGCGCGATCTGCCTTGTCTCGAGCTGCGAGAGGAAATAGACAAGCGCCCCGATCGCGGCGACGGATACGAAAAAGAAAAACAGCGACGGCTTGGTGTCGAACAGGCTGAACGCGGCGCCGGTGTTATAACGCAGCGTCAGGTCGAACAGGCCGGGGACGACCGGCACCGTTTCGTTTTCCGCGAAACGCGCAAGGACGATGGCTTTGCTGGCCTGATCGAGCGCGATCGCGCCCGCGGCGGCGCCCCCCGCGACGACGGTCTTGCGGATCATTATCGCGAGTCCTCCGCGGGCGCGACGCGGGTTTCGTTCGCGGCGTCGCGCGCGTGGCGCCGTCGCGCGGCCTCCTCGGCGGTGATCGCCATCTCGTGTTTGGCCATGTCCCAAAGGAAGATGCCCACGCCCACCACGATGCCGACGTCCGCGACGTTGAATGTCGGCCACACGTATCCGCCGATCCGGAAATCGAGAAAATCGACCACGGCGCCGATGCGCAGGCGGTCGGCGATATTGCCCGCCGCGCCGCCGAGGATGAAGGACATCGCGAGCACGAGACGCTTGCGTTCGGGCTCCACGCGCACGACAAAATACATGATGAAAACGAGCGCGAGCGTGGAGATGGTCAGAAAAAACGGCAGCGGCTTTCCGCGGAACAGCCCGAAGGCCGCGCCCGGATTGAGCTTGTGCGTGAAGGCGAAGATATCCGGGAGAACCAGGTAGGAGGCATCCACGCGCAGCACGTGCGACACCCAGAACTTCGTCAACTGGTCGAGCGCGAAAACGCCGAGCGCGCCGAAGTAAATGACAAAGGCTTTCTGATAGATCGCGGAAGATGCGTTATGGGATTCGGTCACCGGATTGCCTGAAAAAATCGGTCCGCAATAAACGGCGGCCCATCATGCGGAAAGTCGTTGGCGGGTCAAGCGCGGCGCACGTGATATCGCGCGCCGCGCGTTTCTGTTGCTTCTATATTTCCACGCAGTCGGCCGGATCGCCTTCGGTCGTTCCGTCGCCGAAGGAATTGCCGTCGGTATCGACGATTCTCGCCTCGTAAAAAACACGCCGGAACGTCTCGTCCCAGCACTCGTGGATCTCCCAGCGATCGAGCGTGACGGGGCCGAAGGTCGTGCCGGTTATATCGCCGCCGGACACCGTTTGCGTTGAATAGCCTTCGCCCGTTCCGAGCCAGAAGGTTTCCTGATTGATGACCTCGAGTTCGTCCTTGGCCGGGTCGTCGCTGATGTCGATGTCCGCGAAATACGTGAAACGGAACTCGCCGGAGTTGTCCGCGTGGTTGTGATAGCGGTACTCCGCGTCCACCGCATATTCGGCGTCTTCCGGCTGAAACTCGGAAAAGTCGATGTCGATCTTCCGGCCGTCGGTGTAGGTGTCGTACGTGACGTTCAGGATACCCGAGGCATCCCACGTCGGATCGAGTTCCTGCGCCGTCGTGAAGTCGATGAACAGATTGCCGACGCCGCGCCGCGCCGTGTCGGTCGAAGGCGTGATCTCGCCGCCCCACACGGGCTTAAATTCGCCGTCCGTGTTCTTCAAGCGCTCGTCCCACGAATAAACGAACTCTTCGGGCGAGAGCTTGGTCATGACAAAACGCGCCTCGACGGGAGAGAGGCCGCTCGGGATGAACGGACCCCAGACGCACGTGTCCTCGTCACCGCTCGACGGCGGGTAGGACAGGATTTCGTCAAGGAACGACAGGTGGCCGAGGATCCAGAAGTTCAGCCCGCGCGTGATATCCACGGTCTGGTCGTAGAGCGTCGCCAGATCGCCCACGGCCAACGCGCCGATCTTGTCGTCGCCCGGCAGGCTGATATCGAGCGATTCGGGTTCGGGCGACGCCTCGAGGCACTGATCGCAAAGCTCGCTGTTGTACGCGTTCGACGAAAGCGGCTCGCCGCCTTCGGGTTCCCGAAAACAGGAAACGCCAAAGGCGAGCACAGCGACCATCGCGAAAAGCATCGGGATTTTCGTCCATTCGTATTTCATGCGGACCTCCCTCATTGTGGTCCAGGGTTCAAGCCGGGCCGAGAGTAGCAAATCGACACGCGCGACGGAATGGAGGGTAAATCGGAGGGGCCGGGAGGCTGGGAGGTCAATCCCGTGCCCGTGCCCATGCCCGTGCCCGAAAAAATTGGCCGAAAGGCTGAAAGACGAGAAGGCTGAAAGGCGGGGAGGTCATCGCAACGGGCAGCGGCCGTCGAGGGGGCGACCACCCGCTAATCCCATCGCCTTCGCTCGGGCAGGCGTCACGCGGACTAGTTGTCCTGATTGTTGCTCCCGTCGATATGGATGGCTTCGGGCGTGAACGTGAACGATTTGTCCAGGGCGGTGCAAGAAATATTTCCGTCCATGGCAACGATGATTTCGAATACAGTGCCGCCGACCGGGCTTTTGGCGTCGGCTCCGCAGGATACGCCGTACGGCGGGAACATGCACATGAGCACCATCGCGCCATCGTTCGAGATGCCGGCGCCGCCGCGGCAGTATGTGTATGCGAGTCCGGAAATCGGGGTCACTTCCGGCGCGAAGAACCGGTAATACACGTAATGTTCGGGGTCTGTGTCGTTCGCGAAAACGACGACCCCGCTCGGGCTCGACCAAAATCGGGATATTCCCGACGGTATGTCGGCAAATTGCCACGCGTCGTCCTCACGCCACGCGAACCGCCCATCGTTCAACACGACTGCGACATCCGAGCCGCGCGCCAGCGCGTGGATAATTAGCGCCTCGCCCATTACCGCCCCCACGGAAAAATCCATCCCGTCATATTCGTAGATCGCGTGTCCGTCATGGGCGTACAACTCTCCGTTGAATCCCTGAAAGAAAGCGCGAAGATCGAATGACAAATTGACGGTTTCGATCCCGTCCGGCGTTATTCGATAGACTGGCCGCGGTGCCGAGCCGCCGGCTCGGAGCAAGAACGAATCGACGTCGAAAAAACCAAATGTGTCGATTCTCGTTTCTTCGTCGTCGGCAATCCAAAGCGATTCAAGTGTCAGTTGGTCGAGTTTGAAAAGGCCGATCGTATTGCTGTACGACGGAAGATAAATCGTCCCCAAAAATTCGCGTGGATTTTGATATAGTTGATAGGCGGATTCGTCGCCGAAATCCCAGTCCTCGGCTTTGCTTATACTTTCCCACGGCTCCCAGCTTCCATTCTCGACACGCGCCAGCCAACCCCACCCCATCATCCAGCCCGAAAAGGTGGGGAGATAAGGTTCGCGATTGTCTTCCACCGAGTCGTCGTCGTTCGTGTCGTCGTCGTTCGTGTCGTCGTCATTTCCGTCTTCATCGTCGTCATCGTCGTGGCTGGCGTCAACGCACGAACACGACGCCGCCGCAAAGGCGAACGCGACGGAGATAATCAAGAAGACGAAACGATGCACGCTCAACATCGAGTTCACCGTACGCTCCGGGTTTTGGGTGAGTCAACGAAAAAGTGGAGGTGGTTGATGGGCATCAAGCGCGAGTACGAAGCACGGAGGCGAATCGCGCCCGGAGCGAATGTCGCGCGGGCCGGTTTCTTAAAAGAACACGCCTGCTCCCTGACGGTCGCGGTTCCAATTGTGTGCGCACCCGATCCCCTGACGGTCGCGTTCCAATTTTTCTTGAGCGGCGCTGACGACGCAAGTCGCTCCAAAATTGACAACGCCCGGCGGGATTACCGCGCCGGGCGTTGTGATAGCGGCTTCGAAGCGGGCGGGCCGCCCTGGGTCCCAGGTCACGCGTGCTTCAATTCCTCCACGATGCCCGTGAGCGCCTTTTTGGCGTCGGAGAAGAGCATCAGGGAGTTGTCGGCCTCGAACAGCTCGTTGCGGATACCCGCGAAGCCGGCCGAGAGCGATCGCTTGACGACGATGACCGTCTGCGCCTCGTGAACGTTCAGGATCGGCATGCCGTAGATCGGGCTTTGCGGATCGTTGAGCGCCGCGGGGTTCACCACGTCGTTCGCGCCAAGGATGATGACCACCTCGGTGTTCTTGAAGTCGCCGTTGATCTGGTCCATCTCGAACAGCTTCTCGTAGGGCACGTTCGCCTCGGCGAGCAGCACGTTCATGTGGCCCGGCATGCGCCCGGCGACCGGATGGATCGCGTACTTCACGTCGCAGCCGCGCTTTTCGAGCATCTCGCCCAGCTCGCGGCAGGCATGCTGCGCCTGCGAAACGGCAAGGCCGTATCCCGGCACGAACACGCACGAGGTCGCGTTTTCGAGGATCATCGCGGTCTGCTCGGCGTCCACTTCCTTGACGTTCGTGTAGCCTTCCTTGCCGCCGCCCGCCGCCGCGACCGCGCCGAATCCGCCGAACAGCACGTTCGCCAGGGACCGGTTCATCGCGACGCACATGATCTGCGTAAGGATGAGGCCCGCCGAGCCGACGAGCGCGCCGGCGATGATGAGCAGATTGTTCTGGATGACAAATCCCGTCATCGACGCCGCAAGGCCCGAGTAGGAATTCAGAAGCGAGATCACGACGGGCATGTCCGCGCCGCCGATGGGGATGACAAGCAGCACGCCGAGTGCGAGCGCGGCGAGCGTGAGCACGAGGATCGCCGCGAATAGCGTGAAGCTGCCCATCAGCCAGAAGCAGAACGCCGCGCCGAGCGCGAGCGATCCGACGAACAGCGCGAGGTTGATGAAATGCCGCATCGGAAGCAGCACGGGCTGTTCGGTGACCTTGCCCTCGAGCTTGCCCCACGCGACGATCGAGCCGGAAAACGTGATCGAACCGACAAGGACGGACAGCGCGATCGTGACCGCCTGGTCCGCGCCGACGAGGCTCGCGGCGGTGTGGTCCTTCGCGCCGGCGAAGACCGTCTCGGCGAAGAAAGACAGCGCGACCAGAAGCGACGCGAGGCCGCCGAAGCCGTTGAACAGCGCGACCATCTGCGGCATCTGCGTCATCTGGACCTTGAGCGCGTAGAACGCGCCGATGGCCGATCCGACGACGATGCCGGCGATGATGAACCCGTAGTCGATATTGCCGAGGTCGAGGATCGTCGCGGCGATCGCAAGCAGCATGGCGCCCGCGGCGATCAGGTTGCCCTGATACGACGTCTTGACCTTGCCCATTCTCTTCAGTCCGAAGATGAAAAGGACGGCCGAAAGCATGTAGAGGAGGTGGATGAGAATTTTCATGTCGTGCCCCTACTTCTTCCGGAACATGCGGAGCATGCGGTCGGTGACGAGGAAGCCGCCGACGACGTTGATCATCGCGAACACGACGGCGAAAAAGCCGACGACGTTCGCCACGGTCGGCGAGAAGAAACGCGCGCAGTAGAGCGCGCCGACGATGGTGATGCCCGAGATCGCGTTCGCGCCGGACATCAGCGGCGTGTGCAGCGTCGGGGGCACCTTGGTGATGACCTCGAAGCCCACGAACGTCGCGAGCAGAAAGACGTAGAGCCCGATGATGATGGGCGGCAGCAGCGTCACGTCCTCGGACGGCGAAGCGTCCGCGGCGACGATGGCCCATCGGGCGATGAGCGCGGAATTCATGGAAGCCTCCTTATTTCGCCGTGCGGTCGCGGACGGCGCCGTCGTGCGTCACGATGGCGCCGGCGAGGATCTCGTCCTCGAAGTTGAAGTTCAGCTCGCCCTTCGGGTAGAGCGCCTCGACCACGTACAGGACGTTCTTGGCGTACATGTCGCTGGCGTTGACCGGCACCGTCGCGGGGATATTGGGAACGCCCATGATGGTGACGCCCTCCTTCACCACGGTCTGGCCGGGCTCGGTCAGTTCGCAGTTGCCGCCCTGCTCCGCGGCAAGGTCCACGATGACCGCGCCGTTTTTCATGTCCTTGACCATGTCCGCGGGGATGAGCTTGGGCGCGGGCCGGCCGGGAATGAGCGCGGTGGTGATGACCGCGTCGGCCTCGACGATGAACTTGCGCACAAGCGCCTGCTGCTTGGCGAGGAACTCGGCCGATTGCTCTTTCGCGTAGCCGCCGGCGGTCTGCATCGACTCGTCGGTTGGCACCTCGATGAAGCGCCCGCCGAGGCTCTGCACCTGTTCCTTCACCGCGGGACGCACGTCGGAGACATCGACGATCGCGCCCAGGCGCTTGGCCGTGGCGATCGCCTGCAAACCCGCGACGCCCGCGCCCAGGATGACGACCTTCGCCGGGGTGATCGTGCCCGCGGCGGTCATGAGCAGCGGGAAGATCTTCGGCATCCGCTCCGCGGCCATGATGACGGCCTTGTAGCCCGCAAGGTTCGCCTGCGAGCTTAGCGCGTCGTGCTTCTGCGCGCGGGTGATGCGCGGGATCTGATCCATCGCGAACGCGCTGATCTTGCGCTTCGTGAGCGCTTCGACCGTGTCGGCGTTCTGCGTGGGATAGAGAAAGGAAACGAGGATCGTTCCCTCGCGCAGGAAGTCCGCTTCAAAGCCTTTGCGTTCTTCGTGGAAGCGCGGGGGATGCAGTTTGAGGACGAGATCCGCACGTTTGTAGGCTTCGACAACGTCCGGCACGATTTCGGCGCCGGCCTGGGCGTAGGATTCGTCCGCGAAGAACGAACCCGCGCCCGCGTCCTTTTCGACAAGGACGGTGAAGCCCATTTTCGCAAAGCGACGCACCGTTTCGGGGGTCGCGGCGACGCGCGTCTCGCCGGGGACGATTTCCTTCGGCACAAGGACCGTTGGCATCGGGCACTCCGGGGCTGGGATGGATGGATGCGGCGGCGTTTCTAAGACCGGCCGTGGGGCCGCGCCTCTCTTAGCAATGGGGGGCCGGATCGTCAACGAACGCGCGGTTGATGCGCGTCAAGCGGGGGGTTGATGAGGCGGGAAGGCGGAGAGGCTGAAAGGCTGGAAGACTGGAAGACTGGAAGGTCGTCGCAAGAACCCGGTCGCGCGCGCCCGCCGTAGCTTTAGCGAAGGAGGGTTCCCGTTCCCGGAATTTCTGCGGTACACGGAGAGCACCGAGAAGACACAGAGAGCACGGAGTGGCTAACAAATTCTGGACGCCACTCACACCACTCGCGCGTGCGCGCGGAAGCGGATTCCAACGGTGTTGCGCACGCCTTCCACGTTCTGTGCGAATCAAAAGATCCTGCTCCCCGTGTGCAACCCTCTTCATAACTCTTCACCGTTGCTGAATTTTTTGCAGCTGACGCTACGCATCACGAGCAAGATCTGCATCACCAGGAATTCTAGAGATATAAATGGAATATTGGCGGATGACATCGACGGCCATATTTAAATGCAGTCGCGTTATCCGTTTTAACGGAATCCTCACTTCACCGTCCGTTACCGATGCTTTAATAAAACCACTAGAGGTGATAGCCGGAGCCAATTTCGACAAAATGTCCTCCCTATCCTTTTCATCATCGACGCATGATAGATCACATTGGTCGATAAGATTTTTCGCATTTTGCAGGATGGTAGCGAACAAAGTACTCCAACCAGGAAGTAAATTTGGAGACGGCGTAGCGTCCAACCTGAGACCGCATTGTCCATCAGTATTTAATACACACGTATCAAGCGCCCAACAAGGCGCAAAACAGGGCGACAAAAAGTCAATTGCAAATTTACCTTCCATGAAATGCGGTAGCTTCATAAACCTTTCTTCTTTTAGTTGACTATTACTGACAGAAACGATCGGAAGTAAAAGTACATTCGGTACTTTTCTTTCACCGTTTGATCTTAAAGCTAAGTCGCATGCTTGCGTGGCAATCATATACCTTTCATTAGAGTCGATTGTGTTTTCAAATATATCACCTGTTGTGATGTTGAGATTGGCAGAGTTTACACTTTCACCATCGTCATATAATTCTTCGTGGCATATTTTTCGTACGATATCTGTAGAGTGTGACTTTCCAAATTCGGGAATATGGCTAACTTTTCTGATTCGATTTAGCAACTCCGGTAGCTCTGCATTTTCTCTCGCTTGCCTTTCTGACTCGATTCGATGAAAGTGTGCATGCAGTCTAAAAAGCACCTGGCCTTCCCAAATTCCCTCGCCATGTGCGACTCGCATGACCATGTGATCGAAATCTAATACGGTGAGATCGCTAATTTTCTGTTTTGCAGTTTCAAGGGCACTTGCGAGAATCTCTCCCGATATTTGTTTCATTTTATTAAACGATGGCGCAAGGACAGTTGATTTCATCGTGCTAACAAATTCTTTCAAGTCATCAGTGAGTAAACTTTTGGGGATTACCATAAAACAATCGCGATCAACTCCTGCTTCGGCGGCCAATTCTTCCCATCGTTCCTTCTGTCTTTCTAGCTCAGCAGTATGCGTAAGGATTCCGCATAACGGACGAACCGTTTCAGGCCCTGTCAAGATTGAGCCAATAATTGCGCTTCCTTCGTTTGTTCGGCCTCCATTTTTTGACATGTCTTGATCAAATAGAAATAAAGTCGTCTGACAGTCCTTATCTGATAAAACAGTATCGCTTTTCTCTGCCCATTCTTTAGGTGACCAAGGCAAGAAAACGACTCCTGCCATTCCTTCAAATACTTCACTTAATGTTGACATATAATTGATATCAGGAGATTCAACCAGTTCTGTTTGCTGAACACTCACTTTTGCGTGATCTGAATACTCCTCTTTATTTGAAGTATCGAGTTCGCCCCACCATTTGCGGAAACTATCCTTACGCACATCCCGATCAGAAATCCCTTTATTTTCAAACGCCGGGAAAGCCTCCGCCAAATCATCCGGCGAAGCTGTTTCCATCCATGCTAAGATATCTACAAGTGTGAGCGCTGTCGCATGTTCATCATCAACGCATATTACTCTATTGATACCAAGTTTGTTGAACAAGGCAGCTAAAGCTTTTCTCGCATCTGTTGCGTGTCCACCATTACTCATTTATGGCACCTCGCAGATCGATCTGGAATTTGAAATATCGCTTACGACGATTTCGTTCAGGGACTAGTCCGATGCTGCAGCCTTCAGAATCTAAAAGCTGCTTAACGATGAAAAGCCCGAGCCCTCGACCTTGTTTTTTGGCGGAAATAAATGGCTCGAAGAGTGCGTGCTCAACGCTCGGATCGATGCCGCTACCGTCATCGAAAACTCGAATAAAAGGCCGAGATACTTCTATTGTTATGCTACCATTCTTGATTCGCTTTTGTGCGATGTCTTCCTTAAGCCAATATTCACTATTTAAAATGAGATTATCAATAACTTGCGTAAGCTTGCCCTTGTTCATTCTTATGGTAAAAACAGTCGCCTCCGAGGTGGAGAGGGCGATTGAAATATTGCTTTTTCTCAGACGATCCTGATAATAGTCAATAAGGTCGGCCATAAATTCCCGAATTATTATATCGTTCCGTTGTTCACGAACATATCGAAGAGAAGGCGACAGAAATGACATTTGCTTGCGGAGAGCCATGACTGACGATTGCACGTACTCAATGAGCGCGAGGATCGGTCGGTCGTTGATGCCTTCATTACGGAGCGTCGTTTGCGCGGTCTTGGTTCGCTTTGCAAGCTGATCGGCCACATTGTAGACTTCGTGCGATAGCGCTTCGGCCGTCAAACCGAGGGCAACCATCTCGTACATGTCATCCATCTGTCGGCGCAGTCCATCAACGCGATCCTCGAGCACCTGACCCATGCCGCGAAGCGAACCGATCTCTTCGAGATACGCAGACAGACGGACGATCACATCCTTGGCTTCAGTAAGCAGCGGCTCAAGGTCGGATAGCGCACCGGTCAACTTCTCGCGTAGTTCGGGCGTAATCTCCTTTGCGGACTGGAGTCGCGACACGACCGCCTTTGAGGCCGTCGCGCTCGCGCCAAGCCTTACCTTTAACACCTCGAGGCTCTTCTGGTGCTGCGGCGCTTCGGCGAGTCCCTTCTTGATCGCCTGTGAGATGTCCTCTACCGTCTTCCGAGAGTCTACTTGCGCCAATGCTTCGTTCCGCATCTTGCGGAATTCGGCCCAAGAGCGCCCGAAGAACTCATGGGCCGCGGTCGTGAATGACTTGAATTCTTCCAGCAAAGCATAGAAGTTGCGAAAATACGGCGAATCCTTGAAGCCTTCCCGGTCTGTCGTCTCCTCAAGCTCCATGTTGTCACGGGCGGACAGGGCGATGTATCCGAGCGTGTTGTCGGGCTTGAGTCCGTAATACGATGGGGCCGAGGTCCATTGTGCGCCCAGCTTTAGCCAGTCGTGATCCACTCGGATCGCAAAGCCATCTCGATAGACGCGAATGCCGCTCAAATCCTTAATGTGGCGGCGAAATTCGCTGATGCCATCAAACACGCTCTGATTCTGAAACGCCATCGCGCCCAAGTCGAACGAATCGACTTCACCGGCAAATGGGCCGGGATTCGCTACAGTTCCAGCGCCATCGTTGGCTCGTTGTACTTTGTCGAGATCGGCAAGCGGCCTTTGCCAGTGGAAGTCAACAAACCACTGCTTCGACCGTGATCGCGTCAGCCCGAGTGTACGTGACAGTTTCTGAGCCTGAAGGAAGTCGAAGAAGGCCTTCCCATCGTCGGATTCAGCGATCAGAGCGAATTGTTCAGCTTCCTTTGCGTTTGAAGGGCGGAAATGGTCAAGCCGAGCACGCCCATGAACGACGAGCTGTGTGCCGTCGAAAGCCAACTGGTACCTAACGGGCGCGATGTCACGGATGCGGTCGCTTACTTCCAGGAGCTCGAGCAACTTGCCGTCCACTTCGACTGCCACAGTGAAGTCCCGGATCTGTCGATACGGAGAAATCATTCGGGAAAGCTCTTGTTCCAACCGCTTAATCGCCACTTGGCCCCGCCAGATGTCTGGTTCCTTGAGACCCGAGACAACGACTTTTGTGCCATGCTGACGTGAGTACTGGACCTCCGCAAGGTGGATGTCGACGTTCTCCAATTTCGGAGCGGTCTCGAAGTCGAGCCAGGAAAAGCCGAAGTGGTAGCCACTGTCTCCCTTGGCCTTGGTGAAAATCTCAAGGTTCTCGCCAAGGCGTTGCACCCCAAGCCGCCCAAGTCCTTTGTCGCCCAGTGGCGTGCGCCCGCCAGGCGTTGTCTTCTTGGCCTGCTTCAACTCCCGCTTCTTGCGATTTGAGATAATGAGCCACCCAGCCTTGATATCCTCCAGTCCCATGCCGTGGCCGTCGTCTTCGACGATGATCCTCCCACCGGCTGAGGGATACTTTGCGCCGTCAACCTCAAAACTGCCCTGGGTATCGATGACGACCTTGGCGTAGTTCGCGTCCGCGTCGTAACAATTCTTTACCAGCTCGATGAGCGCCTGGACCGCGTCGCTGATCAGGCTTTCGCCGAGTTGATACACGACAGAAGGGTGAACCTCGAAATGTGGACGTGTATCCTTTTCCATGTCATACCGCCTTCCGCATGACTAGTATAATCTCGCGAGACATTGTATCCGCAACATTATTTTTGGGCGCCATCTTCTTGGACGAAATCCTTCTAGTCAATTTGCATAATAGCTTTGTATTATGAGCAGAAAGAAGCTCATCCAGGATTAAGTCTAAAGGCACCCGCTTTCCTCCTACTTTTCGATTTCCAAGAGTCCATACCATTAATCCACCTGGGCGCAGGGTTTTAAGGATGGGTTCAATACACGCATCAAGATCGCGAAAAAATGCAAACACTTTGAGTGCTCGATCACGAGGTTGGGCATCTAAGCTCTTAATAAAATGAGCAAATGACTCCGAGCGATCAAGAAGGCGTTCCTTGTCAGATTTTTCAACTCGCTTACTTCCCCCCAGACTTCGCGTGTCAATTTCGTGCGTAGAAGCAAGGAAATTAGTATTGTTATTACTCTCGATATCATCCATGTTGATCCACTGAAGAGGCAAATAAGAGTATTGGCCATACGGAACTGTTGTTGCATTGTCACCGTATGGCGGAGAAGTAATAATTATATCGCATTGTTTTTGTCCGTTATTCTGTCGCACATCGCCTAGAGATATTGTGATGTCTTTTTTATAGCGACCCCGCACTAAATGACCAGACGCAGACAAGAGTTTTGCCTGTTCTTCATAGTGTTTCAGGTTTCTTTCAAGTGCTTTCTCGAAAACGACGATAGGGTCGTGGCTGCGAACTTTAATGTTTTCGGGCGTTCGAATGTGAAGCTTATACGTCGATGTTCGCGAATTACTTGAATATCGCACAGTCTCGGCAAGAACAATCCAAAAAAATCTTCGCGTCCAAATCGAATTCTCTTGAAGGATCGCCCTACGGATTTTACAAAGAGATGCTTGAACAATTTTTGTAAACCACTTATCGAGATTAGGAAAATCGACATCAATTCTAAACGAACAGTCCAAGTTGATTCTTTTGGCAAGCTCTTCAGACTTGTGTTTGAGGCTATTGCAGAAAAAGGGTCCACTCTTCACCCGACTGACTAATATCGCTAACGGATTAATATCGACGCCGTAAAATGAAAACCCGCGCATCATGCTTTCTGTCATTATCGTTCCCGAACCTAGAAATGGGTCGCCAACGTGTTCAATTTCTGGATGAATTGAACATGCTTGTTCAAGTATTACTCTCGCGATTTGAGGAACCATCATCGCTGGATATTGAAATAACCCATGTCCATATTCGCGAGTTGAATTTCCCTTGAAAGACCAATAGTCCTCGTCCGCCTCTGACAACGCTTCGAGTCGTTTGCGCAGCTGTGAGTCATGAAAATCCTGAGCGTTGATCACAAAATTACGCTCCAAATTGCGTCGACTAAGCGCAGACTGTTTGTGTATTTTTTCGCCTGAAAACACGATTTCCACGCGTTTCGTGAACTTCTCGGACGCACCGATGACGCTAGCTTCATGTGGCTTCCTAACTCCCTTGATTCGGCGATTCTAGTCGATTTTGCAGATTTTTGAGAAGACGGTCTACCCGCGATTTTTGCGACGACCTTTCAGCCTTCCAGTCTTCCAGTCTTTCAGCCTTTGCTTTCAGCCTCCGCGCCTTTCAGCCTCCCAGCCTTCTCCTCGGCCTTCCCTCAATCAGCAAATCGACGCCCAAATGCGTGACCTTGAGGTCGTCCACGATGAGGGCGTCGTCGACGTCGTCCACGCCTTCGCCGCCGATGACCGATGGCGCGTTCGCGCCGCCGAAGATCTTGGGCGCGACGACGAGGAACAGCTTGTCGACGATACCCGCGGAAAGCGCGCCGGATAGCAGCGTCGAGCCGCCCTCGATCATGAGGCTCGCGATGCGCATTTCGCCAAGCGTGTCCATAAGGCGGTCAAGGTCAATGTGTCCGGCAGCTTCGTGTCCGTCCTTTGCGCTCTTCGCGTCTTTGCGGTGAATGGTTTTATCGTCTTGCCCGCCCTTCGCGTCCTTCGCGTCTTTGCGGTGAAAGTTTCCGTCGTCTTGCGCGTCCTTCGCTTCCTTTGCGCCCCTTCGGCTGCGCTCAGGGCATGCTTCGCGGTGAAAATTGCTGCCCCCCTCGATCACCAGCACTTCGTTTCCCCGATCCTCGATACGCTTTCGCTTGTCCGGATCGGACGCGTTCGTGGTGATGACGATCGTTTTCGCGGGCAGGTCGCCGGCGATCACCTTCGCGTCCTCGGGGATCGAGAGCTTGCCGTCCACGATCAGGCGGATCGGGTGCGAGACGCGCCCGCGCGGCAGGCGGCAGGTGAGGCGCGGATCGTCCTGGCGCACGGAGCCCGCGCCGACCATGATCGCCTGGTTCACGTGCCTCAGATGATGCGCGAAACGCAGCGACTCCGGCGAGCTGATCCAGCGCGACTTGCCGGTGCGCGTGGCGATCTTGCCGTCGAGCGTCATCGCCGCCTTCACCGTGACGTACGGGCGACGGACGGTGATGTATTTCGTGAACGCCTCGTTGATGGCGGCGCACTCGCCTTCGAGGATGCGTTCGGTGACGCGGATGCGGTTTTCGCGCAGGTACGCGAGGCCGCGGCCGGACACGCGGGGGTTGGGGTCGATCATGCCGACGTACACCTCGGCGATGCCCGCCTCCACCAGCGCCTCGACGCACGGCGGCGTACGCCCGAAATGCGCGCACGGCTCGAGCGTGACGAACATCGAGCCGCCGTGGATCTCGTGGCCCGCCTCGCGCGCGGCGCTCATGGCGTTGATCTCCGCGTGCGGCTTGCCCACCTCCATGTGGCAGCCTTCGCCGATGACGCGGCCATTCTTGACGAGCACCGCGCCGACGAGCGGATTGGGGTGAACGAATCCCTCGCCCTTGCGGGCCAGCCGCAGCGCGCGGCGCATCAGGGCTTCGATGTCGAGTTCGGAGGCCATGATTCCTCGCCCCGCCCGAGGCGAGTCGGGGCCGCGACGCTACGCGTCGAGCGTGCGTCGGCGGGGCGTCTTGTTGTTTCGCGTCTTCGCCTTCGCGGCCGCGGGCTCCTTGACGAGCTTGCGCAGCTCGTCCATGAAGTCCTCGGGGTCCGCGAATTCGCGATAGACCGAAGCAAAACGCACGTAGGCGACCTTGTCCAGATCGCGCAGCTTGCGCATGACGACGTCGCCGATCTTCTTGCTGTCCACCTCGCGCTCGCCCATGTCGCAGATCTGCAGCTCGATCTGATCGACGAGCGATTCCATCTGCTCGACGGAGACGGGGCGCTTTTCGCAGGCGCGGTGCACGCCGGCCTGGATCTTCGAGCGATCGAAGGCCTCGCGCCGGCCGTCCTTCTTGATGACAAGGGGATGCATGTCGCCGACGCGTTCGTAGGTCGTGAACCGGCGCTTGCACTTCATGCATTTGCGGCGGCGGCGCACGACGTTGCCGTCCTCGCGGAAACGCGAATCCATCACGCGGTTTTCGAGCGACTGGCAATACGGGCAACGCATGAGGCGGCCTCCTGGTGCGATCGTGACGCCGGCACGAGCGCCGCTGACGACAGCGATGCGTCTCCCGTTTCGCCCTCGCCCGGCTTTTTGAGCCTCGGCGCGACGCGCGGGTCGCTTTCGTCAACGGATTGTGGGCAAAGCCTAGCACACCCCCAAGTGGTGGACAAGGCTGTCCACAGGGATATCCACAAGAGGGAGGAGTGAGGATCGAGGATTGAGGATTGAGTGCCCGGGCGCGCGGGCGTCCCGCCTGCTTCGATGGCGATTCGCCGGGAGCGCAGGCGCGTCCCGCCTGCTTCGATGGCGATTCGCCGGGAGCGCGGGCGTCCCGCCTGCTTCGATGGCGATTCGCCGGGAGCGCGGGCGTCCCGCCTGCTTTGTGCGTGGTGTGGGTGTGGCACACCTTCCCGGCCCTCGGCCGGTAAAAGTGTGGCACCCGCACCGGGAGGCTTTTCCGAGAAGCCATCTCGCGACGCGCGCGGCTCTGCTTGGCCTGCCCGCCCTCTTCCCAATTTCCACGCAACGGTCGTAATCTCTCGCGCGTATGGTTTCGTGGTTGCGGGTCGATGGATGGCGCGCGGTCGCGATGATGCCCGCCGCGCCGGAAAGGATTGTCGATGCGGTTCTTTTTCGCGGCGATCGCCGCCCTTGGCGCCCTATTTGGCGGCGCCCTTCCCGCTTTGGCCTTCGATCACACGCACGCCGGGTTTGACGCAGTCCTCAAGGAGTTTCGCGAGGGCGACCGCGTCAATTACGCCAAGCTCAAGATAAACCCCGAGGCGCTTGAGGCGTATCGCGAGCAGCTCGCGGCGGTCACGGCGGACGAGTTCGCGAAATTTTCCGCGAGCGAGCAGAAGGCGTATTGGATCAACGCCTACAACGCCTACACCATCAAGTCGATCGTCAATGCGTACCCGGTTCCGAGTATCCGGGAGATCAAGGGCGTCTGGAAGGAGCGCACGTGGCCGGCGGGCGGGCGGCAGGTGACGCTCGACGAGATCGAACACGAGATCCTGCGTCCTCTGGGCGATCCGCGCGTGCATGCGGCGCTGAATTGCGCGTCGCTCGGCTGCCCCGCGCTGTTTCCGGAGGCCTTCAAGGCGGCGACTCTGGACGCGCAACTCGACGAGGCGGCGCGCGCGTGGGCGCGGGACGACAAGCGCAACAATGTCGACGCCGCGGAAAAAAAGGCGAATGTGTCGAAGATTTTCGACTGGTACGGCAAGGACTTCGTCGCGAAATATTATAAGGAAGACCGTTTTCCGGAATTGGACGAGGAAGACGGCGCGGCGGTGGGCTTCCTGTACGAATACGCCGACGCCGCCGATCGGAATATCATCGACGCGGGCATCGAGGACTTGGATTACATCAAATACAACTGGAGCCTGAACGACTCGATGTAGGCCTGGGAACGCCGAACACCCGATCGGCGGCGCGCCCGGAAACGACTATACCCGCTCTCTAACGTTCGCGGTTCCAAACCTGGGAGCGCCGAGCTCCAGCTCGGCTTTGTGCGTGGGAGCCACTCCGCCCGGTTGCCCGGACGGGACGGATCGTTGATCCGCAGATTTCGCAGATTGCACGGATTTTTCGCGCACGTTGACGATATCGAGGCCTCGTCATGATAAAATGCGGTCGCGTTCCGGGGCTTTGGAGAGCTCGATGCAAACGAAACCGACGACGATCCTCGCGGTACTTGTGGCGGCGGCGTTGGCAGGCGCGCCACACGCCGACGCGCTTGGGCCGATCTGGGCAACGATCGAGCGCGTCGATGACGTTTCGCGCATTACGGTGAAGATTGACGGCGGCGGGTACGAGGACGTCAAGGTTACGGGCGTTTCCCCGATGTCATACGGATCGTGGTCGCCGAACAAGATGCAGGCCAAGCTCCGGCATGCGTATATCGGCACACACCTTCGGCTTGAATCCGATCCTACGGATGCTGCGTTTCCGAAACGTGGGACCGAGCGGCGGCTTTATATGCACGCATTCTTTTCAAACGGCCGTTCGTACGGGCATGCTCAAATCGCAAGTGGATGGGGTCGATACGATCCGGCAGACCCTATCGACGACGCAACATCGCGCACATATCAAGCCGCCGAAAGACAAGCGCGACAAGCACTTCGCGGATTCTGGCGTGATAAGGCATTCGCGTTGAATATTCGCACACCTCGGACGCGCGTCGTTTACGGGAAACGGGACATTCCGCGAGAACCAACCCTGATTGAAGTGCTTTTATGGGCCGGCGCGTGCGGTGCGCTCGCCAGTTCTTCGGAACTGCCTGCTAGCGCATGCGTTCCCCACTACAGCGCGTACGAAACTCGCTGACATGCGAGAATTGCCCTGCTGCCTGCGGATAGCCCTCAGGCAAAATCTGCCTTGCCGCCAGGCGTGAGTTGCCTCACGGCTCATCCGGGAATGCGGGTGCGTCCTTAAAGTTTCTCCTGCGTTAAGTATTCCACTTCATTGATCTTGCTACGCTTTTTTATTTCGCCGGAACGGCGAGTTCGCGTTGGCACGTCGGTTGCTCAATCCTCTCCCGGACGCTGGTCCAGGAGGAAATCGACGTGAGACGGTTTGCGTTCATCGGTCTGGTTCTGACGGTTCTGACGGCGCTTTCGTGCGAAGGCGAATTCGCCACGCAGGAATCGGATGTCGTGACGAGCCCGAACGGGCAGACGCTGGTCCTGACCGCCACGCCGGACAACCTGGACATCACCGGCGGCGGCGCAATCACGATTCTTGCCGAGTTGTATGTGGAAGGCGGCG
The DNA here is from genome assembly GCA_019912885.1 of bacterium. NCBI lineage: Bacteria > bacterium. The sequence goes on along the minus strand of JAIOHV010000009.1, from coordinate 1,362 downwards.
ATCCGCTTTCCGGCGTGGACATCGTTTTCACCTCCACGCTCGGCACGGTGGGCGAGACGCGCGTCGTGACGGACGCGGACGGCATCGCGATCACGACGCTGGCCGCCACGAGCCGCCCCGGTTACGCCATGGTCGTCGCGACCTTCAAGTCGATGCAGGCGATGGTGTCCGTGGACTTTTATCAGGGCGATCCGAATTCGTCGCCGACCGACGGGGAAAACCCGGATTTCGGCGACGACACGGGAACCGAAGATGAAGGCGCCGTCTGAAGCGCGCGCCAGGGTGTCTTTGACAATTTGAAAGTCGCTTCACCCGGGGGCGGCGCTTTCCCCCCGGCGGTACCTCTGGGTAAGGCGATTTCGTGAGGGTCAAGTCACGATAACTCGGGCGGACTCGCCCGGGCGTCGAGAAGGGACCCGTCACACTGGAGAGTCGGTCGTCAGGCCGACTTTTTTTTTAGAGATGGCTGTGGAGGAAGCGGCGATGCCGGGGCGGGGTCAACCGCGCACTTCGCTTCGCTACGTTTGCGGCCCTGACGAATCCGCCTCCGCGATGCCGGGGCGGGGTCAACCGCGCACTTCGCTTCGCTACGTTTGCGGCCCTGACGAATCCGCCTCGGCCACGACCGCGCGGCGAAGCCGATAAAACACGACGGTCATCGCGATGACCGCGGCGAACACGCCCCATTCCCACCCGCCGATCGCGCCGCTCACGACGAGGTGGACGAGATACACCGGTACGGTCAGCACGCCGCCGAGAATCAGCATATCGACAACCACCAGGTAACGCGCCGGATCGCGCGCGGCGATAAACAGCCCGACGCACAGCGTGACGACAAGAACGCCCACCATATTCGCGAGGAACATCTGGAACGGGTCGCCCGCGTCAAACCCGGTTTGCGAAAGCCACGAAAACCAGCGCGCCGGGAAAACGATGTGCGAAACACCAAGCGCCGCGCCTTCGGCGATCGCCGTGACGCGCATCAGCGCGGAGAGTTTCGCGGCGGCCGTCATGGGAGAGGAGTGAGGATCGAGGATTGAGGATTGAGCGGAGAAGCAAGAAAGCGGTTCGGGCAATTCATCCGTCCATCTTGTCCATGATGTCCATTTTGTCCATGCGGCCAACGGAACCGCAATCGGGCGCCACTCGATCCTTAATCCTCAATCCTCGATCCTCCGTCCTCGTCGCGTCCATCCCATTGTTATTACGGCGATAATTGCTATTATCCCCAGGCTTTAACGGGGGATCGGAAAAACTCGTGTCTTGGGAGCGCGTCCGCCATCGCCGGATGACGAGCGCGCACGCCACGACCGCGGCGCGCCAACCGGATTGATCTCCGGGTCGACAAGATACGCATGACGC
>JAIOHV010000008.1 GCA_019912885.1 bacterium | reverse complement strand
GCCGACCGCGCACTGCGCTTCGCTGCGTTTGCGGCCCTGACCGGATGGCGAGCGCGGCTTGCCGGATTGCCGGGGCGGGGCCGACCGCGCACTGCGCTTCGCTGCGTTTGCGGCCCTGACATCGCTAGCAAGCGCGCCCCGCTTCGCTGCGGTTGCGGCCCTGATCCCGCTACCAGGCGCGGCTGGCGGTCGTTGTCAGCCGCGCGCGAATTTGCAAGCATGCGTTTTTTCCGGCATCCGGGAGGTTTCCGATGACCAAGGGTTCGTGGATCAAGATGTTCGGTGTTCTGGTGACGCTGCTCGCGCTCGCGCTGTTCGCGCCGGGCTGCTCGTGCGGCGACGACGACGATGACGACGACGGCGGCGTCCCGACGGATGACGACGACGACGACACGGAGGGCGACGACGACGCGGATGACGACGACGACAGCTCGCCCGTGCTCGATTACCCTGTCGACGAGACGATCGAACTTCCCGGCATGACCGGCGAGGCGCGCGTCGCGGTTGACAGCCTCGGCATCCCGTACGTGTTCGCCGAATCGGACCTCGATCTCGCGCGCGTGCTCGGGTACGTCGAGGCGAGCTACCGCATCTTCCAGATGGACTTCCTGCGGCGCCTCGCGCAAGGGCGCATCGCGGAGATCGCCGGTTCGATCGCGATCGACACCGATGTCTATCAACGCGCCGCGTTCATGTCCTCCGACGGCACATCGGTGCTCGACAAGATCGAGGACGATCTCGACCCCGCCCTGAACGATTACATCCACGCGTACGCCGAGGGCGTGAACGCGTGGCTTGCCGATATCCGCGAAATGTGGCCGGCGGAAGAAACGCCGTGGCCGGAGGAATACGGCTTCGTGGCGCTTTCGCCCGACCAGGTGCCCGACTGGACCGTGCGCGATACGCTGTCCATCGCGCGCTATCAGACCTGGGATCTTTCCGAATCGCTCGGCGACGACATGACCAACACCGAGCGCGCGGACGCGCTCGGCGCGGCGCTTTACGCCAAGGCGTTTCCCACGGGCATCGCCGAGGACACCACGGTGCTGAAGGACGGCGACATGGCCAAGAAGTCCGCTCCGTATCACGCGGGACAAATGGCGAAGGTGCTGCCCGACGGATTCAAGGGCCTGTCGCGCGCGATCGCCCGCGTGCGTGAAGCGAAGGAATGGGGCGCGATCGCCGGCGCGGAACGTCGCGCGAGCAACAACTGGACGCTCTCGCCGGACATCAACGGCGGCGTGGGGTTCCTCGCGAACGATCCGCATCTTTCGCTGACGTTCCCGTCGATCTTCATCCTTGGCTACATGGACACGAAGGAGCTGGGCGGCGGCGGCGGGGTGCGTGCGTGGGGTTCGATCTTCCCCGGCACGCCGCTTGTGGTCATCGGCGCGAACGACAACCTCGCCTGGGGCGAAACCGTGGCGGGTTATGACGTGCTCGACGTGTACGCCGAGAACGTCAACTTCTCCGGCGACGAGCCGGTGAGCGTCGATTTCGACGGCGGCACCGTTCCGGTCATCAAGGTGAGCGAGGAATTCTACGCGCTGCATGACGACACGCCCGAGATGCGCGACATCTACCTCGTGCCGCACCACGGGCCGATCATCCCGGACAGCATCGACACGGACGCCGAGACGGCGCTGTCGTTCCGCTGGACCGGCCACGAGCCGACGCAGGAGGCCAAGGCGTTCGACGGCCTGCATCGCGCGGGCGACGTGACGGCGGGCCTTGAGGCGGTCGACAACTTCAAGGTCGGCGCGCAGAACTTCGTCCTTCAGGACACGCAGGGCAACATCGGCTATTTCCCGAACGCGAACGTGCCGAACCGCGACTGGGATCTGGATACTTACAAGCCGTGGTTCGTGCTGCCCGGCGACGGAAGCGCGGAGTGGGACGGCTTCATCCCCGCAAGCGACGTCGCACGCATCCAGAACCCGGATCGCGGGTGGATCGCGACGGCGAACAACGACATCTACGGCACGCTCGTGGACGGCAATCCGATCAACGACGAGCATTACTGGTACGTCGAACGCGCGATCGGCTTCCGCGCGGCGCGCATCGAGGCGTTGCTCGATGAGCAGATGAACGACGGCGGCTTCACGCTGGATTCGATGATGGCGACGCAGCTCGACATCTACTGGATGTACGCCGCGCGCTGGCTTGAGGCGGTCCTCGACATCATCGGCGATCCGGGCGCCCTGCCGGCCGATCAGCAGGACGCGCTCGAATACCTGGCGAACTGGAGCGGCAACGCGGTGACCGGTCTTGACGGCGACGACCCGGCATCGAGCGCGCCGTCGTCCGACGAGGACGAGCGCAACGACGCGGTCGCGGCGATGATCTTCGCGGAGTTCGAGTCGCAACTCATCGAGAACACCTTTGCGGACGAGTTCGACGACGCGGGGCTCGATAGCGTGTCGCGCAGCGAGGCGACGCGGCTTGCGCTTCTGTGGCTGCTCGAGGCGGGCGTCGAGGACGATGTCTTTGACGACACCTCAACGGGCGGCACGGAAGACCGGCGTGACACCGTACTTGCGGCCCTTGCGGACGCGCTTGCCGCGATTCCGACCTACAAGCGCCGCGATCTCGATCCGGCGCCCGCGTTCGACGGCGTCGATATGGACGAGTGGTTTTGGGGTCGGCTGCACGTCGTGTCACTGTCGCACATCGCGTTCGATCCGTTCGGCATCGACATCTTCAACCGCGGCCCGTTCGCGCGCAGCGGCGGCCTGTACACGGTCAACGTGGCGAACGCGTCGGGCCTTGGCGGGTACACCGTCGGCTCCGGGCCGAGCCTGCGTATCATTCATCAGTTCGAGGACGGCGCGATCACGACCTGGGCGCACATCCCCGGCGGCATGAAGCCCGTGGCCGGCGATCCGAACGAGCTGGACCTGATGCAGATGTGGCTTGACGGCGAATACTACGAGATGCCGCACGCGCCGCAGCCGATCCTGGATGCGACGGTGACAATGAAGGCGTTCGTCCCCGAAAGCTGATCGCCCATTGCGAATGCGGAATGGCGAATGCCGTCGCATCCGGCGGAACACGGAGAGCACCGAGAAGACACGGAGGGCACGGAGCGTTAAACGCTTCGTGCCCTCTGTTTTCCGGGTGCCACACTTTTGGCCGAGTTTGCGAGGCCAAAGGTGTGCGAGAAGAAGGATCGTGCACACCTTTCCCGGCCTGAAGGCCGGTAAAAGTGTGGCACCCGCGACGTTTGCGGACGCGCCGGCCTCAACGTCCCACCACATTGTCATTCACGCCCGCCGCGGTGCATGATCCGGTCGTCACAAATTCCGGATACAAATTCTCATGCACGTCACCTGTCCTCATTGCGGCGATATTCGCGATACAACCGGCATCCCGCCGGACACGGTCGTGTATTGCGCGTGCGGCAAGGCGTTTCGCACCCCTCCGGCAATCGCATCGGGTGTGCCGATCGAGCCCGCGTCGGTCGCGGTCGACGCGCGCGAGACGTCGGGACTGGCGGTCGTGTCGCTGATCCTGGGCTGCGCGAGTTTCCTGACGTGCGGAGCGCTCGTGTCCATACCCGGCCTGATCGTCGGCTATCGGGCGCGTCGCGAAATACGCGAGAATCCCGGGCGCTTCAAGAGCGCCGGCATCGCGCAGGCGGGCGTGATCGTGAACTGGGTCAACATCGCGTTTTCGGCGATCGTATTCGCGGGGATTTTCGCGTCGATCGCCATTCCGAATTTCGTGGCCTATCGCTCCAAGGCTTATGACGTATCCGCGAAGGTCGCCGGCGCCAACGCCAGGATCGCGCAGGAGGCTCGCCGCGAGAATCAGGAAGGCGGGTATTCCGGGAACCTTGCGGAGTTGCTTGCCATCAATGCGACGTTGACGGACGACCCGGCCGTGACGTTCGAGTTTCTGCACGCTTCCGCGACGGGCTTCGTCTTCACGACAAAGCACGCCGAAGGAGAGACGGTCCACACCTTCACCAACGACTGACCGCGCGTGTAACGCGCGTGTCCTCCAACGCAAAACGCCCCGGCCGAATGACCGGGGCGTTTCGTTCGCGAGCGGCCGCTTACGCTAATCCGAGAACGCGATATACGCCGGTACGACGAGGTTCGCGATCGGCACGATGATCAGCACGCCGAGCCAGGCGGGTTTATTGCGCACCCGGGCGATCGCCATCCAGACGATGATCGCGAAGATGATGTTGACGAGCGGAATGAGGAAGAAAATGAGCCACCATGCGGGTTTTCCGGCGACGACGCACATGTAGTAGATGTTGAGCAGCGGCACCCAGGCCATCCACTCGTTCGGCGTGTTCGTCTTTTTGCCGATGACCCACAGGCAGTAGGCGAAATAGAGATAGAAGACGACCATGAGGACAATCTGGAGGACGCCCGGACCCTGACTCGCCTGAAACTGGTATTCCATCGCCATGCCCCTTGGAGAGTTGTTGCGGTCCCAAGGACGATAGCGAGGCGACGAGAAAGTGTCGAGCGAAAAGTGACGAGTGACGAATGGAATCGCAGGTCACCGCAAAGACGCAAACGAAACGCAAGGACGCAAAGGTGAAGGGGCACGAAGCTTCGATTCTCCGCGCCCTCTGTGTCTCCCGCGGTGAATGGCGTGCCTGCGATTCCATTCGCAATTCCGCATTCCCCATTCCCCATTGGACGTCAGTCCTTGTAATACGTCCCGCTTTTTTTCGCGTTCGCGAGGATGCCGTCCGCCGGGGCGAACGTGCCGCCGTGCTTTTCCTCCAGGCGCTTCAAGCGATCGGCGATCTTGTCCGCGCCTTCGGCGTCGATGTAGCGGAACGGCCCGCCCGTAAACGGCGGGAAGCCAAGGCCGAGGATCGCGCCGAGATCGCCATCGGTCGGGCTTGCGATGATGCCCTCGTCCAGGCAGCGCGCGGCTTCGTTCACCATCGCAAGCGCGATGCGCTCGGCGATCTGGTCCGCGGGGATGTCCTTGCGGATCTTCGCGCCGCCGAAGAAGCGGTAGATCTCCTCGTTCGGCTCCTTGCCGCCCGATCCGCCGATGAACGGCAGCGACGCGAACGGCCCCTTTTTCCGCGCGGCGTACGTGTAGAAGCCCTTGCGGTTCTTGCGTCCGTAGTATCCCGCCTTGGCGATCTCATGGATGGCGTGCGAGGTACGCGTCGAGGGCCGCTCGGCCGCAAGCTTGCCGCCCAGAAACTCGCTGATGTGCGCGGCCACGTCGATGCCGACCTCGTCGAACAGAACAACCGGCCCGACGGGATAGCCCCACGCGGTCAGCGCGCGGTCGATGTCGCGGATGCGCGCGCCTTCCTCGAGCAGCACGCACGTCTCGTTCATGTACGGCCCGAGGATGCGCGTCGTGTAGAAGCCCGGCCCGTCCTTGACGACGATGACCGTCTTGCCCTGCCGGATGCCGAACGCCACCGCCTTCGCGATCGCCCAGTCCGCGCTTTTTTCGGCGCGGATCACCTCGAGAAGCGGCATCTTCTCGACGGGCGAGAAGTAGTGCATGCCGATCACCGTCTCCGGGCGCTTGCTCGCCTTCGCGATTTCGCCGATCGGCAGCGCGGAAGTGTTGGAGGCGAAAACGCACTCCGGCCCCGTCACCGCCTCGACTTCCTTGATGACCTTCTTTTTGAGATCGAGATCCTCGAACACCGCCTCGATGACGAGGTCGGCGCGCGCGAAGTCTTCATACATCAACGATCCGTGCACGCGCGCGAGGATGCGGTCGCGCTCAAGCCGCGTGATTGCCTTTTTGCGGAAGCGTTTGTCCACGCGGTCAAAGACGTATTTCTCGCCGCCGGCCAGGCCCTTGGCGTCGATGTCCTTGAGCGTCACGGGCGTATCCGCGTTTTGCGAGCTGACAAGGGCGATACCCGCGCCCATCAGGCCCGCGCCGAGCATGCCGACATGTTCGGTTGGCTTCGCGCCCCTGGCGAGCGGGTGCTTTTTGTTGTCCTGCATGGCGAAGAAAAGCCCGACGAGGCGGCGCGACTCGGGGGTGACCAACAGCTCGCCGAACTTGCGCGATTCCGTGGCGCGCCCCGCGGTGACGCCCTTGTCGAGTCCGTCGCCGACGCACTCGATGATCGCGAGCGGCGCGGGGTAGTTGCCTTTGGTCTTGGCGAGCACCGACTCCCTGGCCTTGTTCAGCACGATGTGGCGCAGCGGGCCGAGTTCCTTCATCAGGCGATCGGGCAACGTCGGCGATTTCGGATCGGGGTATCCGTTCTTGATGAGGCGGCGCGCGGCGATTTCGGCGGTGCGATCCAGGCCGAAGGGGATGACGACCTCGTTCACGAGGCCCATCGACCGGGCCTTGCGTGCGTAGATGTTTTTGCCGGTCAGCATCATGTCGAGCGCGGCGGCGAGGCCCACGACGCGCGGAAGCTTTTGCGTTCCGTCTCCCGCGGGAAGAAGGCCGAGCTTCACCTCCGGCGTGCCGAAAACCGTTTTCGGGGAGCTGGTCGCGATGCGATAGTGGCAGGCGAGCGCGAACTCAAGGCCGCCGCCCAGGCACGCGCCGCCGATCGCCGCGATCTGCACTTTCTTCGAATTCGTGATGCGATCGAACGCTTCCTTGCCCTTCGCGACAAACTCGGCGCCCTGCTCAGCCGACGTGATCGTGCGGAAGACATTCACATCCGCGCCGGCGATGAAGTTGCCCTCTTTCGCGCTGATCCATACGACCGCCTTGACCGAGCCGTCCTTTTCGAGCTCGTCCATGATCTTGCCGTACACGTCAAACAGCGCGGGCGAAAGCTTGTTGACCTTGTCCGCCGGGTCATCGAACCAGACGAGCGCCACGTCGCCGCGTTTCTCCAGGCGCATCGGTTGCGCCGAATTTTTCGTTTCGCGTTCCGCCGTCGCCATCGCGTCACCCCTTTGTCAGACCCGCTCCCTGACGGTCGCGGTTCGTATCGATGGAAAAGACCCGCTCCCTGACGGTCGCGGTTCGTATCGATGGAAAAGGCTGGAAGACCGAAAGACTGAAAGGTCATTGCAGAACCGAGATCTTTCGCGATGCGATGGACTCAATCCTCAATCCTCGATCCTCAATCCTCAATCCTCCGCTCACGCGCGCTCGATGATCGTCGCGTTGCCGAGGCCCGACAGGGCGCACGCCGAGACGAGCCCGAATTTCTTGTCTTCCTTGATGAGGCGATTGACGCACGTCGTGATCATGCGTCCGCCGGTCGCGCCGAACGGATGGCCGATCGAAAGGCTGCCGCCCCAGTTGTTCAGGACGTCCATGTCCACGTCGCCGATCTTGCCGGGCAGGCCGAGCTTTTGCCCGAACTCCTTGCTGCCCATCAATTTGATCGTCGCGATCATCTGGCCGGCGAACGCCTCGTGGATTTCAATCACGCCGATATCCTTGAATTCGATGCCCGCGCGCGCAAGCGCGATCGGCGTCGCGTAGGTCTGGCCGAGCAGCATTTCGTCAAGCGGATCCGTGCCGGAAAACGCGTAGGAGCGAATGTAGCCACGCGGCTTGTAGCCAAGGCGCCGGGCCGCTTCCTCGCTCATCAGCAGCACCGCGGACGCGCCGTCGGTCAGAAAGCTCGCGTTGGCGGCCGTGACGGTGCCGTACTGGCGGTCGAACGCGGGCGGAAGCTTGGCGAGTTTTTCCATCGTCGAGTCGCCGCGCACGCCATTGTCCGCGGTGATCGGCTTGAACGATGGCGGCGGCGCGACCATCACCATCTCTTCCTGCAAATGGCCGTCGGCCGCGGCTTTGGCGGCGAGCTGGTGCGAACGCACCGCGAAGGCGTCCTCTTCCTCGCGCGTGATGCCAAGTCGGCGGCTGGTGCGTTCGCAGGCCGCGCCCATCGACTGCTCGGTGAAGAAGTCCGCTATCGCCGGCGGCTCGGGGATGAGATCCTTCGGGCGCACGTCCTTGAAGATCTTCAGATAGTCGGTCGCCTGGCGGGCCTTGTTCGCGCGCAGAAACTTCTGGCGCATGACCTTCGAGAAGCGGATCGGAACGTCGGAGAGCGTCTCGGTGCCGCCCGCGATGACGACATCGGCATAGCCGCGCGCGATCTGATCGGACGCGGCGCAGATCGCCTGATGCGCGGAAACGCACGCTTCGTTCACCGTGTAGGCCGGCGTTTTCACCGGGATGTCCGCCGCGAGCATGACCTCGCGCGCCACGTTCGCCGTGTGCGGCTCCGCGATGACGTTGCCAAAGATCACCTGGTCGATGAGGGTCGGATCGAGCGCGGTTCGGTGTAAAAGCCCGGAGACGGCGTAGCGGCCAAGCTCGTACGCCATGAGGTCATTGAAGTCCGTGCCCGCGCGTAGAAACGGCGTGCGGACGCCGTCGACGATCGCGATCCGCCGCCCGTTCGGTTCGGGGCGGGATTTGGGAATCGGCGCCTTTTTCGGCGAGCCCGCCTTAGCGGTCGATTTTTTGGGCGTGGAAGACTTGGCTGTCGGCATCGACGCCTCCTGAAGGAAATACTATTGGGGCAAATCGCGCGGCGTTCCGCCGGCCGGCGGCGCGGGGACACAGGGCCCCCGGTGCGTTTCGACGCAGCGCGTCAGAACTATCATGGCATTTCGCGAGAGACAAGCGCGCCCATCGCATCCGGCGGTACACAGAGGCCACGGGGAAGACACGGAGGGCACGGGGGGGGCGAAGGGGCCATGCGGAGCGCGGAATGCAGAATGAAATCGCCGTGGCGCGGGCGTTCGTCGATGGTCCTTCGTGTCCATCACGCCCATGACGTCCCATCGGTCCAACCATTACGCATTTTCCGCGTGGCTTACGAAAGTGGAGGCGAAGTAACGCGTGCCAACGGGCTCAATAGCGTCGGTATTGCGCGCATGGCAGCTCATAACATGCCGTAATCACGGCGAATTATCTCAATGCTTCTCTTATTTCTCGCGCTTGGCACGCGGGGTGCATCTCTCCCGCTCGTGCGCATTGAGGCGCACGGAAAGAAAAAAATCAGGAGGTGGTCCGATGCGTAAGGCGATGCTGGTAGCGATTCTGATCGCGGCGATGGCGGCTCCCGCTTTCGCGGCGAATTTCCGGATGACTGAAGGCGCCGCGGCGGCCGCGCTCGATCGCGTGGACGATACGCTGGGCCTTGCGATGCGTCAGTTCTACGGCGGATTCGACGGCCAGAGTTGGGCGCCCGCGCATTACACCGGCGGCGAGCCAATTACGGTCCGCGGCGAAACGCGCACGTCGGCCCAGTGGTTCCGCGCCGGATTCGAGATGTACGAAGCCGCGTGGGATGCGCGTCTTGACGGCCGTCACGAGGACTGCGTGCGCTATTCGAACATCGCGCACACGGTGTTCACGATCCTCGTCGATTACCAGGGCCGCTAACCGAGTCTAACAAGCCGGAGGCGAAAGTCTCCAGCAAACGCCCCCCTCTCCAGGACCGGAGGCAATGGTGCCTCCGGTTCGTTTTTTTATGACGGCTGGAAGGCAGCTTGGGCCGGACGCCGTTTCCGAATGGGCGATGGACGAAATGGACATGATGGACGGGATGGACACGGACAAAAGGTCCCGCCTTCGGCGGAATTTGCGCTTCCGATATCCATAGTCCGAAGTCGAGCCGCGATTTCATTCCCAGTTCCGCGTTCGCAATTCGCCATTCGCCGTTTGGTTGACCCCAACAGGCGGCTTGCTATCGTCCCGGATTGGACCCGATTTCCCGGAGCCGGATTGCCCGCCGACGACGAACGCGAATTCACACTGATGCTCGATCCCGCCGCGCGGATCGGCGCGCTTGCGCCGGGCGCGCCCGACGCGGTTCGCGACGCGCTCGCCGCGCGTTTCGGCAAACCGTTGCCCGAGGCGTGCGCGCTGCGCGATCAGCAGCGGATGGATTCGGTGATGAAGGCCGTCCTGGCCGGGCAGGCGGTGCAGCCGACGCGCGCCGAATTCGCCGCGCCCGACGGGGCGACCACCGAATGCACGCTGCGTTTCGCGCCGATGCGCGGCGCCGGCGAAAAGCTTTCGGCCATTCTGGTCACCGGCGTCGTCGGCGCGCCCGCTCCCGGCATTCTCTCGCGCCTGCCCGCGTCGATCCTGTCGCGTCTCATGGGACTTGCGAAAAGCCTGAACCTCATCTCCGATCTCGGCCCGATCGTCGTCAACGTCGCCAAGGGCGCGCAAATCCTGACGCGCGCGGACGCGGCGGCCGTCTATCTGCGCGATCAGGTCACCGGCCTTTTGCGCGTCGCCGGGCACGTGAACGTGAAGGAGATCGTCGCGACGCGCCCCATGCACGAGGGCGACGGCGTTATCGGCGGCGTTCTCGCGCGCGGGCGCGAGGTTTTCGAGACCGAGCGGCCGCTGACTTTGCCCGCGGACGATCCCGCGGCGCTCATGCAGATGGACTCGTACATCCACGTTCCGCTCATGCACGAGGCGCGCACCGTCGGCGTGCTCTCGGTTTTCGCGCGCGAGGCGAAATTCTTCAGCGAAACGGATCTCAAGGTGTTGCAGGGCCTCGCGGATATTTCCTCCGCGGCGATTCAGCGCGCACAGGTGCGGCGCGATCTGTCGCGCCTGGAGGCGGCGACGCGCATGGTGCTGGAGGAGGCGCCGCTTGGCATCATCTCCATCGATACCGAAGGGCGCATCACGCAGGTCAACTCGGAGTACATGGCGATCTGCCGCATCAGCGAGATCACGCCCTCGAGCCTCATCGGGCGCAATTTCTTTTCCTCCGAGATGGTCACGCAAAACCGCCTGGCGCAATCGATGATCGATTTGCTCGACGGCAAATCGTTCGATACGGAAACCGAGGGCCTGTTGCTGACGGGCGGGGCGACCGCGGACATGCGCGTGCAGGGCCGGCCGCTTCGCAACGAAAACGGCCGCATCGTCGGCGCGGTCATGATCTTTCAGGACGTCTCAAGCCGCGGCGAGGCGATCCGCGCGCTGCGCGAGTCGGAGGCCCGCTACCGCGCGCTGTTCGAGGCGAGCCGCGACGCCATCGTCGTCTTTAACGAAAGCGGCGACGTGATCGAGGTCAACTCCGAGGCCGCGGCGATGTTCAAGCGCGAGCGCGAAAAACTCGTGGACATGCGCCTGTCGCGCCTCGCGCCCGAGGACGACGAGCGCGCGCCGTTCGACGCCGCGTTCGCGGAGCTGAAAACCACGGGCAACCTGACGCGGCGCGAGATCGTCATGCGCCGGTTCGGCGGCGAAACCTTCCCCGCCGAAGTGACCGGCGTGCGCCTTTCGCCCGATCGCTTCCAGATCGCCGCGCGCGACGTGACCGACCGCGTCGCGCTCGAAACGCAGCTCGTGCATTCGCAGAAGATGGAATCCATCGGCACGCTCGCCGGCGGCATCGCGCACGATTTCAACAACCTCCTCGGCGCGGTGATGGGCTACGCTTCGCTACTCAACGAGGAGATTCCCGCGAGCCCGCGCGCGTCCGAGGCCGTGCGGAACATCCTGGCCGCGACGCGCAACGCCAAGGAATTGACCGGCCAGCTTCTGGCCTTCGCGCGCGGAGGCAAATACCAGGTTCGTCCAGTGGAGCTTGGCCGGCTGGTGTCGTCGCTGCGCGACATCGTGGCGCACTCGGTGCCGCCGGGGCTCAACGTCATCGCCGCGCTGCCCGGCAAGGAGGTGCTGGTCCTCGGCGATCGCGGGCAGCTCTCCGGCGCGATCATGAACCTCATCCTCAACGCGCGCGACGCGGTGGGGGAGGAGGGGCGCATCACGCTTTCCCTTCGCACGCGCGCGTTCGATCACCCGGTCAACGACGGGCCGACGCCGATCCGGCCGGGCAAGTGGGCGGTCGTCGAGGTCGCGGACACCGGCGCGGGCATCCGGCCCGAGGACATGGAGCGCCTGTTCGATCCGTATTACACGACCAAGGGGCGCGAGACGGGCGCGGGGCTTGGCCTGGCCGTCGTGGACGGCGTCATCGCGCATCATGACGGCTACGTCACGGTGTCCTCCGATGTCGGGCGCGGCGCGAAGTTTCGCATCTATCTTCCGCGGATCGAGGCCGTCGCCGCGGCGACCGAAAGCGAAACGGACGAGACGACCGCGCGAAAAAGGCCGGCTCCCGGTGAGACGGAAATCTCCGCGCTCGAGCAGGATCTCGACGAACTGTCGCGCGAGGCGGCGTCGGGCAAGGACCGCGCGAAATCAAGGCGCGCCGCGCGCGAAAAGGACGACGCGCCGGCCGGCGCGGCGTCGCCCGGAAAGGCCGCCGAGGCGACTTTGCGCGCGGCCCCGGTGAAGGGTCGCCCGACGCGCGTGCTCATCGCCGAGGACGAGGAGATGCTGCGCACGTTTTGCGAAACCGTGCTGACGCGCGAGGGGTACGATGTCGTGTCCGCGGCGGACGGGCTGCGCGCGCTCGAGATTTTCGAAAGCGAGAAAGGCGACTTCGACCTCGTGCTGCTCGACATGGTCATGCCCAAGCTTGGCGGCGAGCTCGCCTTTCAGAAAATGAAGGCGATCCGTCCGGATGTGCGCGTGCTTTTGTCGTCGGGATACTCCGAGGACAACGTGGCGCAAAGTCTCTTCACGCTCGGCGTCGCGGGATTCCTGGAAAAGCCCTACGACATCCCGCAACTCATCGGTGAGGTGACGCGCGTTTTGGGGAGCTGATCAGCGCTGGTGAAGGCAGGGATTCCCTGAATAATGGACATCATGGACGGCATGGACAGGATGGACCGCATGAACAAGAGGGTTGAGCGCTTTCATCGCGGCCGTTGCGAATCCCGTCCGGAATCCGAAGTCCGAAATCCGCAATCGCCATGACGGACAAGCCCATGCGCGCCCTTTCGCTTGCCGGCGTTCGCTTCGCCTATCGCGGCGAGGATGTCCTTCACGGCGTCGATGTCGCCGTCAACGACGGCGAGATGGTGTGCATCGTCGGGCCGAACGGCTCGGGGAAAAGCACGCTGCTCAAGTGCGCGAGCGGTCATCTTTCGCCGCGCACAGGCGACGTCCGCCTGTTCGAAAAACCGCTGGCCGGTTACACGCGCCGCGAGGTGGCGCGGTACGTCGCGTTCGTCGCGCAGGAAACGCCGGTGATGTTCGGATACACCGCGGCGGATTTCGTGCTGCTCGGCCGCCGCCCTTATCACGGCGTCCTGCCGTTTGACAGCCAGGAGGACCGCGCCGCCGGCGAGCGCGCCATGCGCGAGACGGAAACCGCCGCGTTCGCCGGCCGCGCGCTCACCGAGCTTTCCGGCGGCGAGCGCCAGCGCGTCGTCATTGCGTCCGCGCTCGCGCAGGATCCGTCCGTGCTGCTCCTCGACGAGCCGACGGCGAGCCTCGACCTTCACTACCAGATTCAGATCCACGAGCTGCTCGCGCGGCTGAACCGCGAACGGCGCATCACCGTCGTCGTCGTAACGCACGACCTGAATCTCGCCGCGCTGTTTTTCCCGCGCGTCGTCGTGCTCGATCAGGGCCGCGTGGCCGCCGACGGCGCGCCGGTGGACGTGCTCGACGCGGATCTCGTGCGCCGCGTGTGGCGCGTCGAGGTGACGTGGCAGCGGCACCCGGACGGCACGCCGCTCATCGTGCCGTTTCCCTCGGGGCGCGCGTGAGCGGGCCAATCGAAATCTCCGCCGGCATGCGCCCGCTCTCGCCCGCGCGGTTCGCGGCGAGGCTCGCGCCCTTCGTGCTCGCGCTTGCCGCCGCGGCCGTGCTTGGCCCGCTGGTCGGCCCGGTGAAGATCGACTTCGCGCGCGCGCTCGACGCCACGATCCCCGCCGCGCTGAATGAGGACCGCACCGTGCTTCTTTCGCTGCGCGTGCCGCGCACGATCCTCGCCATGCTTTGCGGCGGCGCGCTCGCGGCCGCGGGCGCGGCGTTCCAGGCGCTCTTGCGCAATCCGCTCGCGGAGCCCTACACGCTCGGCGTCAGTTCCGGCGCGGCGCTCGGCGCGGTATTCGCCATCAAGCTGGGGCTCGACGTGTCGATCCTCGGCGTCTCCCCGATTCCGTTCGCGGCGTTCGCCGGGTCGCTTGTCGCGATGGGCGTCATCTACGGCCTGTCGCGCGGGCGCGGCGCGTTTCCGACGTCCGTGCTTCTGCTCGCGGGCGTGACGGTGAGCTTTTTTTTCGCGTCGATGATCCTGTTCATCCACTACCTCGCGGACTTCACCGAAAACCAGCAGATGATCCGGTGGATGATGGGCGGCCTGGATGTCGTCGGCATGCGCGCCGTGATCCAGGTCGTTCCGTTGTGGCTTGTCGGCATGATCGCGGTGTTTCTGCTTTCGCCCGACCTGAACGTGCTTTCGTTCGGGTCCACCTACGCGCACGGCAAGGGGGTGAACGTCCCCCGAACGCAAAAGGCGACCTTCATCTTCGCGTCGATGATGACGGGCGCGGTTGTGAGCGCGGCGGGGCCGATCGGCTTTGTCGGACTGATCGTTCCGCACGCGGTGCGTTTTTTCACCGGGCCCGACATGCGTCTTGTGGTGCCGGCATCGATGTGCGCGGGCGGCGCGTTTCTGATTTTCTGCGACATCGCCGCGCGCATGATCCTTGGCGAGGCGGAGATCCCGGTCGGCGTGCTGACCGCCATGCTCGGCGGCCCGTTCTTCCTGTTCCTGTTGATGCGCCACCGCGAACGCCTGAGCGCGGGGGACTAACGCCGTCAATGGGGAATTGGAAATTGCGCATGGGGAATGTCCGGCAACGAAAAGGGGATTGGTCATTCACACGGCTGCAACGGTCACTCCCAATTTCGGTTTCGAACGCGCTCGCATCGCAACGCGCGCCGTTTCCGCTATACTCGGCGGACTTTCGACAGGAGACTTTTCGTGCGTCAGATATGGATCCCCCGAATCGGCAACCCCGATGTGCTCGAAATTCGCGAGGCGCCCGATCCCAACCCGGGCCAGGGGCAGGTGCGCATCCGCGTCGATGCCGCGGGCGTCAACTTCGCGGACATCATGGCGCGCGTCGGGCTTTACCCGGACGCCCCCAAACTCCCGGCGGTGGTCGGCTACGAGGTCTCCGGCGAGATTGACGCCGTTGGCAAGGGCGTCGAGGGCTTTCGCGAAGGGCGGCATGTTTTCGCGCTGACGCGGTTTGGCGGCTATTCCGACCGCGTCGTCGTGCCGGCGAATCAGGTTTTCCCGGTACCGGCGAACATGAAAACCGGCGACGCGGCGGCGATCCCTGTCAACTATCTCACCGCCTGGCTGATGCTCGTGTATCTCGGCGGCGTCCGCGAGGGCGAAACGGTGCTGGTGCACGCGGCCGCCGGCGGCGTGGGGCTCGCGGCGGTGCAGATCTGCAAGTGGCGCGGCGCGCGCGTGTTCGGCACGGCCAGCGTGGGCAAGCACGAGCGCTTGCGTGAGATGGGCGTCGCGGAGTGCATCGACTACCACACGCAGGACTTCGAGCGCGAGGTGATGACGCGGACCGGCGGGCGCGGCGTCGATATCGTGCTCGACGCGGTCGGCGGCGCAAGCGCGAAAAAGGGCTATCGGATCCTCGCGCCGCTCGGGCGTTTGTTTCAGTTCGGCGCGTCGAGCATGTCGACCGGCAAGACGCGCAGCATCCTCTCGGCGCTCAAGGGCGTCGTTTCGATGCCCATCTTTTTTCCGATCAAACTGATGAACGAAAACCGCACGGTGTCGGGCGTCAACCTCGGCCACCTGTGGGATGAGGTCGACAAGCTGCGCGGCATGGCCGAGGAAATGGCGCCGCTGTTCGACGACGGCACGCTGCGCCCCGTGGTCGATCGCAAGTTCAGCTTCGCCGAGGCCAGCGCCGCGCACGCCTACATCCAGGACCACAAGAACTTCGGCAAGGTGCTTCTGGTGCCCTAGTCCACGCCGCGGTGGGCGCTACGATCAGTGCCGCAAACGAAGCCGCCCCGCGCCGGGCGGGGCGGCGAAGTGCGCGGTCGGTTTTGCATCCGCGATACGCGTATTGACGCACGGGCACGGACGTGCGTAGCACGCGAGTCCATCCCGTCCATCTTGTTCCTATCGCCCATCTGGTCCATGTATAAAGCGCAATTACAAACAAACTCGTATCCGGGAGGCGCGGCGTGCGTCCGATCTATCGACAGGAACGCGATGGCTACGGCGGATTATCGACCATCCTGATTTTTATTGGCGTCTGGTTTGTCGCGACGTTTCTCGGATCGCTCGCCATATCGCTTATCGGCATGGGCGAAATGCTCGTCGAAACCGACCTCGAATACGACAGCCTGAAGCAGTTCGAAACTTCGCTTCAGCAAGGCGTTTATCCGTCGCACTGGATCGGCAATCTGTTCTATCAAATCGTCCTGCTTCTCATCGTTTCTTTTCTCATTCGAAGGCAAACGTCATGGGGCGCGCTCGAATACATGGGCGTTGCGCGCGTGTCGTGGCGAGCGTTCGGCTTCTGGATGGGCGTCTTCATTGTTTTCACCATCGTATCGGAAGCGGTGGTGCGGCTTGCCGGGCTCGAAACGGGCGAGTGGTACGAAACCGCCTACAAGTTGACGCAATCACGCGGGCTGATGTTCGCCGTGGTGTGCGTCGGCGCGCCGGTCGTCGAGGAATTGTTGTTCCGCGGCTTCCTGTTCCGCGGCATCAAGAAGTCGTTCGGCCCGGTTGTCGCAATCGTCATAACGACCGCGTTTTTCGCCTACGCGCATGTCGGATTTGCGTACAACGTAACGGGCCTGGTGTTCGTGACGCTTCTTGGCGCCCTCTTCGGACTCATGCGCGACCGCACCGACTCCGTTTTGCCGGGTATGGCCGCGCATTTCGTGAACAACACGGTATTTTTCGGACTTGTCGCGCTCGGCAATCCGTAAGGACCGGTCCCTCTCCTCCCGTCCCGATAAAAAATCCGCCCCGTCGCTCCGAAATCGTGTTATCGTCGTCGACTAAAATACGTGGTGAACGCGGGCGGCGCGCGTCCGTGGTGATTTTCGGTCGCGCCGCCGTCCCCCGAATGGGAGGGTCCCATGGCACGGTTCCGGTTTTTTCTGGTGTTTCTTTTGGGCATCGCCCTGGCCGTTTCGGCCGGATGCTCATGCGGTGACGATGACGACGACGATGACCGCGGCGACGACGATGACGCGGACGACGACGACAGCCTCGGCGGCGACGATGACGACGACGACGATGACGACGCCGGCGAGGTGCCCGATGTCCAGGCGCTTTTGACGCGCATCGTCGAACAGCTCGACACGAGCGGCGATCCGGATGACGGCGCGTTCGTGGCCTATGCCGTCGCAAGCAAGCTTGGCGCGGGCGACACGCTCGAACCCTACGACGGCGAGACGGACGCGCCGGACGGCGACTACTGGTTTGCATTCCTCGACGATCAGCCGTTCGCGGACTACGAACACGACGCACGCTTCGTGTATACCGACCCCGACACCGGCTCGATGGACGTCGAGAATCAGCGTTGGTGGCCGGTGCTGAACGACACGGGGCTATTCGTCGCGGACGTGGAAATCGTACGCATGTTCTCGCCGATCACCGAAGATGTGACGGGCTCGTCCAAGAGCGGCGCCCGGCCCAAGCTCGGCGGCCCCGAGGGCGACTACGGCGACGCGCCGGACGACACGCTCGATCCCGGCAACGTCGGCGCTTACGTCATTGGCGACATCGACGGCCATTTCCCGACGCTGTGGAACACGGACAACTCGATCAACGACCGCCCCGGCGGCCACACGCTCGTGTGGGACGAGGAGTGGATCGGCGACGATGTCTCCGGCGAGGAAGACGCGGACGATCCGGCCGATCCGGACGGCGTTCCGAACCTCGTCAACAACGACAAGGACAACGAGGTATACTGGCAGTTCTATATCGATCCGCAGACCTTCGAGCTGACGGTGCGTTTCCTGGTGAAGGTCAGTGTGCACGAAGACGCGCCGGACACCACGCGCTACATCAATATCCTCGTGGACACGAACCGCGACGGCGAGTGGAAGCGCAACAACCTCGGTGTCGAGTGGCTCGTGCAGAATTTCCCGGTCGATGACGTGGCGCCCGGCGAGTCGAAGTGGGTGCTCACCGACCCGGTCGAGTATCCGGTCACCAACGGCAAGTTCGGGTGGGAGTCGTGGATCCGCGTCTCGCTGACGCGCGAGGAGGTGGACGGCGATCCGTTCGGCGAAGACGGCTGGGACGGCTCCGGCGAGTTTGGCCACGGCGAGATCGAGGACCACTACTTCAACTTCCTGTCCTGGTACGGCGACGACGACGACGATGATGACGACGACGATACCGATCCCGACGACGACGCGGACGACGACGACGATGACGACGGCCCGCCCGATCCGGAAGACCCGGACGGCGACGACCCGACCGAAGACGTGGACGAGGGCTGCGTGTACATCTGCTCGACCGATAACATCCCGATACCGACGGTTTGCCGTGCGCTCGTCATCAACCTCGGCGACGCCCCGGGCAAGGGCTGGATGAAACGTAACGGCGAGAAGGCCAATGCGTTTTTCGGCAAGAAGATCGGCGAGGAGAACGTCGAATACCTCGACAAGCCGACGGCCGCCGAGGCGAAGGCGGCGATCGAGGCGTTCTTCGACGCCGGGCTGTGCCTGGACGAAAACTGGCTCTATATCGTCGGCCACGGCGGTTCGAGCGGCTACATCGCCGCGCAAAATGGCCACGGCCGCGTGACAGTCAAGGATATCAACGATCTGCTCACCGCCAATCCGCATTGCCCGAATCCGATGAACTATTACGCGGGCGAGTGCCGGCAGCCGGGCTATTGCAACACGAACCTCATCATCCAGAGCTGCCATTCCGGCAATTTCACGGAGGGTGACGACTCGATGGCGATCCCCGGCGTGAACATCCTGACCTCGGCCTCCAAGGACAAGTCGTCTTACGGCCAGCGAAACGGCGACGGCAGCTACGTGTCCAACGCGTTCTGGGACGCGTTCAAGGACAACCAGGCCGACAATCCGCCCAATGGTGACGGCGACGGCACGGTGTCGCCCGAGGAGGCGATGAAGTGGGCGGAGGAGCGCTACGGCGGCGGCCGATCCGATCCGCAGCGTCACAACGGCTCGGATTGCAACTGCGTCTGCGAAACGCTTGACGAGTCGTGGCAGGACCCGCCGGATGACGAATTCCTCTGGGAAGGAACCGGAACGCCGGGCGACCTGCCGATCCTCGACATCCTCTTTTACGGCGTCGGAACGATCACGGACTACGTCGTGGCGTACATGCAGATGGCGGCCATCTTGCCGTTGAGCGGCCCGGGATTCTTCGAGTTCTACTTCGCCATCGACGTGGATCCTTTCGGCCAGAACTACGAGGGCGAAGGACCGCCGCACGATTCGGATCGCGTGTACATCGCGGCCTTCAATAATCAGCAGTGGAACATCTTCCGGTTCGATGCCGTGCTCGGCGAGTTCCAGCCGCAGTTGACGAACGCGACGGTGGACGTCATCGACAACTTCCTGTTCTTCATGATCCCGCAGGCGGAAGGTCTGGACTTCCAGGAAAACCTGCCGCCGATCCGCTTCGCCACCTGGACGAACGCGGGAACGCCCTCGGACAATCAGGACGACTTCGGAGACGAAACCGACGTGCAGGGAAGCCATCCGCCGCTCGGAGCGCCCCCGGTTCGTCTTTCGTCGGCGTGCGAGACCGCGTGCGACGCTTGCCGATAACGATCTGACGAGAGAGGCATCGGCCCCGGTGACCGCGCCGGGGCCGGTGCGTTATTGAGACCGAGGGCCTGGAAGCCTGGACGTCTGAAAGTCGGGAAGTCTGCAAGGCTGAAAGTCTGAAGTGCCGGCAAGCCGATATTCCAAAAGACAACAAGGCCAGCAAGCGGAAAAAAGGAATCGATCAACAGCCGACGCAAGCCACGGATATCGCGCGAGTGCTTTGAACCTCTTTCCTCTTTCCTCTCTTCTCTTCCCTCGCGTGCGTTGATTCTTCGCGCTACCCGTGTTAAATGCGCCGAAATCGCGCGGACTCTTCGCGGGCCGCGCCCTTGTTGCGGATCAACACCCGAAGGAGGGATGAACGTGAAAATCGAACGCATGATGTTCCTGGCGATGATTGCGGTGCTGGCGATGGCGATGTCCGTTGTCGTGGCCTGCGGCGACGACGACGATGACGACGACGATGACGATGACGATGCCGGCGATGACGATGACGATGCGTCCTGCGAGGACGCGATGGCCTTCCTGTTCGGCGAACCCGACGGCTGTTTCACGCTTCAGGACGATGATGGCAACGTGATCACCCCCGAAGACCTGTGCAACGACGAAGAATTCGCCGACGAGCGCGAATGCTACCTCGCGTGCTACGACAACAACGACGACTGCGATACGATGGGCGAGTGCCTGACCGACAACTGCGGCCTGTCCTTCTAATCGACCGCTGATCGAAACCAAAAAACGCCCCGGCCGCAAAAAGCCGGGGCGTTTTCTTATGCGCGCTCGCCGGACGAACTCGGGTCGTCCGCATGGCCATCGCGGTTTCGAATCAAATCGTTGCATAATGTTGCGAGGACGTTACGCGCCGCGCCGCAAGGCGCCGAGGGGGACTCATGAGTTCCAGGCGATGGGAGGAACTTTTTCGCGACGGGCTGAACCACGTGCAGGACGCCGTGATTTTCGTCGACGCGCACCGGCGGATTGTCTATCTGAACCAGTCGGGCGAACGCCTGACGGGCCTGCCGCTCGACGCCGCGCGCGGCAAAACCTGCACGGACCTGCTGCGCGACGAGGATGAGCCCGTTTCCTGCGACATCGACGCGATCCTCTCCGGCGCGGAACCGCGCAAGGCTGAACGCACCACGCTCGTGCGCGCGGACGGCACGCGCGTGCCGGTCGAGATCTGTATCGCCCGCGCGCCGCACTCGCCCGACGCGGCGCCAACGTTCCTCGTCAACATCCGCGACCTTTCCGAGCTTGGCGTCGACGCGGGTGGCGGCGAGCGCGTGGGGCTTGGCAACATTCTCTCGCGCTCGCCATTGATGGCGCGCGTGTTTGCGCTTATCGAATCCATCGCGGATATTGACGTGAGCGTGCTGATCCAGGGCGAGTCCGGCACCGGCAAGGAGCTCGTCGCCCTGGCGATCCACGAGCGCTCGCTGCGCAAGGATGGGCCGTTTCACGCCGTCAACTGCGGCGCCCTGACGCTCGAGCTGCTCGACTCGGAGCTGTTCGGCCACGAGAAGGGCGCGTTCACGGGCGCGATCCGGCAAAAGCCCGGCCGCCTGGAGATGGCCGCCGGCGGCACGCTGTTTCTCGACGAGGTCGGCGACATGCCGCCCGCGCTACAGGTGAAGCTGCTGCGTGTGCTGCAGGAGCGAAAGTTCGAGCGCGTCGGCGGAACGCAAACCCTCACCATGGACGCGCGCATCATCGCCGCGACGAACGTCGACCTCGACCTCGCGGTACGCACCGGGCGCTTTCGTCAGGACCTTTTCTATCGCCTGAATGTCGTGCCGATGCACCTGCCGCCGCTGCGCGAAAGGCCCGAGGATATCGAGCTGATCGCACATCACTTCCTGCGCCGTTTTTCCGCAAAGAAGGGCGACGGCCTGCGCAAGCGCTTTTCGCCGGACACCAAACGCATCCTCATGGGCTACGCCTGGCCGGGCAACGTGCGCGAGCTGATCAACGCGATCGAATACGTGGTCGCCGTCTCCCCCGCGGAGATCATCATGCCCGCGGACCTGCCCGATCGCGTTCGCCATCCGCGAACCCTCGCGCCTGCGCGCGCGTTCACCGTTCCCGTACCCGTGCCCGACGAAAACGGCGGCGGCGACGGGCGCCGATCGATGCTCGAACAGCGCGAGGCCGAACGTATCCTTTCCGCGCTCGAACGCCATCACTACCGCCGTGGCGAAGCGGCCTCCGAGCTTGGCATGAGCCGCACGACGCTGTGGCGGAAGATGCAAAAGCTCGGCATGGCGTAATACCTGGGAACGCCGAGCCCCAGTTCGGCACATATCCTGGGTCCGCGGAAAGTCTCTTGGGGCGCAGCCGAAGGATCGGCCCCGGGAGCGCAAGCGTCCCACCCGAATTCAACTCGCAAACCGACCTTGCCATCTCGCGTGTCGTTTTGAATTTCCGGGCGCGGCGTCGGAGTATTAACAATCGTCACCCATCTACTTGAATTCACGTGTATTTCGAACCTTAATGTTATGTCCGCCTTGA
Source organism: bacterium (assembly GCA_019912885.1). Taxonomy (NCBI): domain Bacteria; species bacterium. Next base: position 18,207 of record JAIOHV010000008.1, on the reverse strand, counting down.
ATATGACGCGCTGCGTTAACCTATTTCCTTAAGGCGTTGTCATTCGGCCGCCGTGATGTTTGTTGCCGATCGCGATATTTTTCACTTGACACGGCATTTCCGTCATGATAGACGTATATTAAACGCTCTTTAAAGACGCTCCGGGGCCGAACCGCTCCGGGGCCGAACCGCTCCGGAGCCGAAACCCTCCGGAGCCGAAACCAAACGGAGGGGTTATGGCCACGGAATTTTATGTTAGTGCGGACCGGCCGGACGACACGGGCGATGGCTTAAGCTGGGCCACCGCGAAGCAGACGTTCACGGGCGTTTTCAGCCTGATTACGGGGCTGATCACGGACGTGACGACGATCCACGTGAAGGCGGGTACGACCAACCCCTATACCCAGGACGCCACGCTTCGTCGTAGCCTGTGCGTCGGCGAAAGCTCCTTATTGAGGATCGTCTGCGAAGTGTTCAGCGAGAACAACGACGACAGCACGGACGGCAGCCCGTTCAATCCGTCGGATGGCGTGGGGACGTGGAACCCGAAGGAGACGCACACGACCTCAAGCAGATGGCGACACCCTGGCAAGCGCCGGAGAGGTGCGTTCGTGAAACGCGTTACGAACCGACAACGCGCCACGGTCATGTCGCGCCTTTTCCTTCGATTCGAGGGAAAAAATAGGTGACTGTCCCGTATTTTACCTCGGTCATGTCGCGCCTTTTCCTTCGATTCGAGGGAAAAAATAGGTGACTGTCCCCTATTTTACACAAATGTAGAAAACCCGGATGACCCCGCCAATGATATACATAACGAACGATGGGCTCATCGGCACCGTGATCATGAAATCGGATATTTCGATCGCGATCGTCCAGTTAATCGTTTCGCTGCATCGCCGCGAATCAGGCCGGTATGGGAGAGGACCCGTCGAGAAAAATCACATATGCGAATTTTAATATCGTCAGGGCAGATAATCAAGTAATTGCCCGAAGATGGAGCGAGGAAAGACGAGAAGTAAGAGATATGTTTTATTATCGGACGCTAATTTGGGAAGAGTACGACGATTATTATCGGGATCAACGAGAAAAACGCTACGATGGATTTGGAATCCCGTTTGGTCGTCCGCTTGCGGAGAGGCTGAAATGAAGCCGAGAATATTTATCATAGTTTTATTTTATGTCGTTTATATCGTTATCTTTGGTTGCGACACGGGCGGTGGTGGAAACGCTGGTGCTATCGCGATTTATCCTTTCGGGCTGGTGCCGCTTCCAAAAGATTCCGTAAGGATATGGGGGCGTATTTTTCTAGAGAAGGATAACGGAGATATAAAGGGTTATGTAAGCGATGCGGAGATTCATGTGTGGTATTATCCGTGCAATCGCTTCGAAGATGAAAGCTGTGAGCCGCCGTTTCAACAGGACGTCGACTATTACGCTATAAATAGCAATGCGAGCGGTTACTACTATATCGATATAGAATCTGAACTTATCGAAGGGGGTGACAGAGTAATAGTGTCCATTGATCGATATGGCCACGGCACCTGTGATATAAGCGCATCTGACGGAGTTGACGTGGATCAGCTACTAAAACAGACGGTTGTGCAACTCGATTTCTTTGTTCAACCGGACTGCGACGGTGGTGGTTGAATTTCTGAAAGTAACGGGCGATGAGTTGTTGAAAAAAACTCGGTTCGGTGATTCGAGGCCGCAAAAATCTGCGGCACTTATTGAGTCGCCCGTGCAAAATCGCCTAGACTCATTTTCGACTCATTTTCGACAATTGCGGCCGATTTTGCATGACCTGACCTGAGCGATTTCAGGTACTTACGGGTTGCTTGGGTGCGAAAACGTCGAAAATGTAGTGCAAACCCGCCGCGTTTATCCCTTGCCTTGTTCCGCGATCCGGCTATCATGCGCGCATGTTTGTCAGGACCAAGATCGTCCATTCCAAGGGCCATTCGTACGAATACCTGCAAATCGTCGAGGCGTTTCGCCAGGACGGCAAGGTTCGGCAGAAGGTCGTGGCAAACCTCGGGCGGCTCGATGAGTTGAGGGCGTCGGGCGAGTTGGACCGGATTACCGCGGCGCTGGCCCGCTTTTCCGAGGCGAATGCGGCGTTTCTTGCGTTTCAGGAAGGCCGTTTCGATCACTGCGTGACGCGCTGCTGGGGTCCGGCGCTGGTTTTCGGCCGTTTGTGGGAGCGGCAGGGTTTGCCGCACGTGCTCAGGAGCCTGGCGGCGGGGCGCAAGTTCGCCTTTGACCCGGAGCGCGTGGCCTTCGCGCTGGCGTTGCAGCGGTTGTGCGAGCCGGGCAGCGATCTTCAGGGGTCGGAGTGGTTGAAGGACGTCGAGGGTCTGCCCGAGATCGGCCTGCACCAGATGTACCGCGCCGTGGGGTGGCTTGCCGAGGTCCGCGAGGAATTGGAGCGCACGCTCTTCCATCGTGATCGCGACCTGTTTCATCAGGAGATTGACCTGGTCTTCCTGGACACGACGAGCACGTACGTCTATCGCGACCAGGAGACGGCGTTTTGCAAACGCGGTTACTCCCGCGACAAGCGGCCGGACCTGCCGCAGATGGTGCTGTGCGTCGCGGTGGATCGATACGGCTGGCCGATCGCGTGGGAGGTCTTTCCCGGCAACACCGCGGACAAGGACGCCTTCTCGCACGTGGTCACGCGCCTTCGCGAGCGCTTTCAGATCCGGCGCGTCGTCGTGGTGGCGGATCGCGGCATGATCTCGAAGGACTCGATCGAGCTGCTCACGGGGGATAAAGAGGCGCCGTTCGATTTCATCCTCGGCTGCCGCATGCGCCGGGACCTCGACGTGACGGACCTGCTGCACATGACGCGTGAGTTCGACGAGATCGCGCCCGGCCTCGGCGTCGCGGAGCGGACGCTCGACGGCAAGCGCTACGTCGTCTGCTACAACGAGGTCGAGGCGAAAAAGGACGCCGCCGCGCGCGAGGCGATGGTCCAGTCGCTCATGGAAAAACTCGAAGCCGGCGAGTCGAAGAGCCTCGTCGGAAACACCGGGTATCGCCGATTCCTGAAAGGCGAGAAGGGCTCCTGGCGGATCGACTTCCAAAAGGCGAAGGACGACGCGCTCTACGACGGCGTCTTCGTCCTGCGCACCAACACCGACCTGCCCGCGGCCGAGGTCGTCAAAACCTACAAGGGCCTGTGGCGCGTGGAACGCACGTTTCGCGAGCAGAAATCCACGCTCGAATTGCGCCCGCTCTTTCACCACAACGACGACACGCGCATCGGCCACATCGTGGCGTCCTTCCTCGCGCTGCGCCTGGAGGTCGATCTGCAAAGGCGACTCGACGAACGCGGCGCCAAAACGCCCTGGCTCGACTTGATGCGCGACTTGAAGCGCGTCCAGGCGATCCACTTGGAACTGGACGGTCGCGAGTACCGCCTGCGCACCGACCTCGTCGGCGCCGCCCACCAAGCCTTCGCCGCCGCCGGACTGAGGCCCCCGCCCGCCGTTAACCCCCTACCGACAACCGAAATGTAGTGGTAAACCCGACACCAGCGCCCGCAACTGGCTGAAAAGACGCTGCTTTCAAAATTTCACTGTCGAAAATGAGTCAGATACCGGAGGTATTCCCGCCGTGGTCACCCATCGCTTTTCGTTCGCACGGCGCCCGGGATCAGTGTGGGCGTTTGAACAAATCCTCCCGGTGCAAGCGAAGGAAATCTATCCGTTTTACAGTTGGCCGAACTTTCCGATCGATTTTGCGGTAGCTCATAATGGAGTCGTTCACGTTCTGGCGCTAATCGACCACGGCCTGTGGCATCTGACATTCCCGGAGGACATCGCCGAGCGCTGATTGTCGTTTCACGCCGAAGCAGGTGAGGACACCTGCGGTCCCAGGGAGTGGCCCGGACGGGCAGACGCGCGTCGTGGTTTTTGATGGCGTATCGATTGCGCGGAAGTTTGGATCGAAGCGGGCGGGCCGCCCGCGGTCCCGGCGACGACGGAACGACCCTGGGAGCGCCGAAAACCGGCCCAGCATACACATGTCACCCGCGCACTCCGGCCCCGCTCGGAGCGGGGCCTTCGTTTGCGGCTCTGACGCCGCAACGCTCCGCCGCGCCTCCGTGCCTGGGCGTCTCCGCGTTATAGGCGACGCGGCGATTCCTCTCTCCTCTTTCCTCTTTCCTCTTTTCTCCTTTCTCTTTTCTCCGCCAGGGGGTTGCACGGAATCACGCCTCATGGTACGAGTCCCCGCGCCTTCGGGCGCGGGTGTTTTTGCGTCCTTTTCCCCTTCGCGAATCTGGAATTTCGACATGCGTACGGACCGCCTTCGGAACGCCGCCATCCGCCCGGTTTCCCCACGTTTTGCGCTTGGCATCGCGCTCGCGCTGTGCGTCGTGGGACTGGGTGGAAGCGCGTTTGCGCACCCGCTTTCCGAGGCCCACGCGCATCTGTCCGATTACGATGTCGAGGCGGCGACGACCGCGGGCATCGCCCATGCGCATGAGCTGGAAGAGCCGCACGGGCACGTCGGCGACGCCGCCGATCTGATCGTCGCCTCGACGGACGCGCATGCGGCCGAGGAAACGCACGGTTCGGGCGACGCCGGCGGGCACGGCGCCGAATACCATTTCCCCATCGGCGAGATCGTCGCGTCCGTCATCAACTTCGTCATCTTCGTCGCGCTTCTCGTGTGGCTCGCCAAAAGCGGCGTGCGTTCGTATTACAAACGCCGCGCCGAGACCTTGCAGGCGGCGGTGCGCGAGGCCGAGGCCGCGATGGCCGAGGCCAAGGCGACGCAAGAAGAGCTGACCGCGCGTCTTTCCAGCATGACCGACGAGGCCGAGCGAATCCTCGAAAACGCCCGCGCCGCCGCCGAAAAGCATGGCCGCGAGGGCGTCGAGGCCGCGCGCAAGCAGGCCGAGCGCATCCTCGCTGACGCCGAGGCCACGGTTCAGACGGAATTGCGCGAGACGCTCGACGCCTTGTCGGTCGAATTGGCGGAACGCGTCGTGAACGTGGCGCGCGACCTATTGAAAGAGCGCGTCGACGCAAGTGCGCAGCGCAAGCTCGTCGACGAATACATCAACCGCGTGGACGAGGCGTAACCCGATGTCGCAAGCGGCCGCCAGGCGATACGCGAAGGCGCTTCTCGAGATCGCGTCGGGAAAAGGCGCGGTGGAATCCTACGCCACGGCGCTGACCGCGCTGGCCGAGGCGATGGCGCCGGAACTCGCGCGTCTTGCGAGCCCGTTGCTCGCGCGAGAGCAGCGCGCAAGCGTCGTCGACGCGATCGCGACGGCGGCCGGTGCGCCGGCGGATGTCGCCAACCTGCTTCGCGTGCTCGCGGACAAGGGACGCATCGGCGAATTGCCCAGCGTGGCGCAGGCGTACGCGGAGTTGGCCGCCCTGGCCGCGGGCGAATTGACCGCGCGCGTCACGAGCGCGGCGCCGCTTGACGACGCGACGGTCGGCCGCCTGCGCGCGAAACTGACGAGAAAATTCGGAAAGAGCGTGACGATCCGCCCCATCGTCGATCCCTCGGTGATCGGCGGCATGAAGACGCAGGTCGGCTCGCTCGTGATCGACGGAACCCTCGCGGGGCAACTGTCCCGCTTCGCTGGAACGGTGAGGAAGGACTAAATGCAAGCGATCAAGGCGGAAGAGATCAGCCGGATCATCGCGCGGCAAATCGAGTCGTACGGCAAGCAGGTCGAGGTCCGCGAGGTCGGCCAGGTGCTGACCGTGGGCGACAACATCGCGCGCCTTCACGGCCTCGACAACGTCATGGCCGGCGAGCTGCTCGAGTTTCCCGGCGGCCTGTACGGCATGGCGTTGAACCTCGAGGAGGACAACGTCGGCGCGGTGTTGTTCGGCAACGGCCGCGACATCACCGAAGGCATGCAGGTCAAGCGCACGGGGCGCATCGTCTCCGTGCCGATCGGCAAGCAAATGCTCGGCCGCGTCGTCAACGGCATCGGCCAGCCCATCGACGGACTCGGCGAGCTCGACATGTCGAGCGTCAGCCAGGTCGAGTTGAAGGCGCCCGGCATCGTCAAGCGCCAGCCCGTGAAGGAGCCGCTGCAGACGGGCATCAAGGCGATCGACTCCATGATCCCGATCGGCCGCGGGCAGCGCGAACTCATCATCGGCGACCGCCAGACCGGCAAAACCGCCATCGGTGTCGATACGATCATCAACCAGCGCAATCCCGCCGACCCCAAAACGCAGGTGTACTGCGTGTACGTCGCCGTCGGCCAGAAGGTCTCCACGGTCGCGCGCGTCGTCGATCAGTTGAAGGCCGAGGGCGCGATGGAATACACCGTCGTCGTCGCCGCGAACGCGTCCGACCCCGCGCCGTTGCAGTTTCTCGCGCCGTACACCGGCTGCACCATCGGCGAATATTTCCGCGACAACGGCATGCACGCGCTTGTCATCTACGACGACCTGTCCAAGCAGGCCGCGGCGTATCGCCAGCTTTCGCTCCTGCTTCGGCGCCCCCCGGGCCGCGAGGCGTATCCCGGCGACGTGTTCTATCTTCACTCGCGCTTACTTGAGCGCGCCGCGAAGATGAGCGACGACCTCGGAGGCGGATCGCTGACCGCGCTTCCCATCATCGAGACGCAGGCCGGCGACATTTCGGCCTACATCCCGACGAACGTCATTTCGATCACGGACGGCCAGATCTTCCTCGAAACCGACCTGTTCTATTCGGGCATCCGCCCGGCCGTGAACGCGGGCCTTTCCGTGTCGCGCGTCGGCGGCAACGCGCAGATCAAGGCGATGAAAAAGGTCGCGGGCCGGCTTCGCCTGGACCTCGCGCAGTTCCGCGAGCTGGCGGCCTTCTCGCAGTTCGCCTCGGAGCTCGACAAGGCGACGCAGGCGCAGCTTTCCCGCGGGCAGCGCATGACCGAGCTTCTCAAGCAGGGGCAATACGCGCCGCTGCCGGTCGGCAAGCAGGTGCTTTCGATCTTCGCCGGCACGAACGGCTACATCGACGAGGTTCCGGTCAACGAGGTCACGCGCTGGGAAGCGGAGCTGTACGGGTATCTCGAACACTCCCACCCCGAGCTGCAAAAGCGCATCGAGGCGGAAAAGGAAATCGGCGCCGATCTCGAAAAGGACGTGCGCGCCGCGCTCGACAAGTTCAACGAGATGTTCAAACCGGAAGCGGCTGCCGCCCCGGCGGTGTGACGGAGTATCGATGGCGAGCCTGGCGAGCATCCGCAAGCGGATCAAGAGCACCAAGAGCACGCAGCAGATCACCAAGGCGATGAAGATGGTCGCCGCGGCGAGGCTGCGCGGCGCGGAGGAGCGTCTGAAAAAGGCGCGCCCGTACGCCAAGCAGCTCGACCGGCTCATCGCGTCGCTCGCCGAGCACACGGACCTGACCGGCTGGGATCTCATCAACGGGCGCGAGAATCCGAAGAAGATCGAGTTCCTCGTGCTCACGTCCGATCGCGGCCTCGCGGGAGGGTTCAACTCGAGCATCATCCGCTACGTCACGCGTCGCCTGGCCGAGGTCGACGGTTCCTACGATCACGTCGGGCTGTCGTTCGTCGGGCGCAAGGCGCATGAGTTTTTCAAGCGCCGGCCGTGGCCGATCCGCCACGCGTGGATCAACTACCTGCGCGATTTCGATCTGTCGCTCGCGATCCGCGTCGGGCAGCAGCTCATCGACGACTTCGAAAGCGGCAAGGTGGACGAGGTTTATATCGTCTACAACGAGTTCGTCAGCGCGATCAGCCAGGAGATCGTCGCCAAGCGGCTCGTGCCGGTGGAGATCCCGAAGGTCGAGGAGGCGACGGAGGAATTTCTCGTCGATTACAAATACGAGCCGAGCCGCGAGAAGATTCTCGCCGAGCTTCTGCCCCGCCAGGTGAACATCCAGCTTTACCGCGCGTTCCTCGAAAGCTTCGCGGCGGAGATGGGCGCGCGCATGACGGCGATGGACAACGCCACGAAAAACGCCTCGGACATGATCGACAAGCTGACGCTGGTGTACAACCGCACGCGCCAGTCCAGGATCACCGTCGAGCTGATGGAAATCATCAACGGCGCGGAAGCGCTTAAGGGATAGGAATCGTACGAGAGACTGAAAGACTGGAAGGCTGAAAGGCTGGAAGGTCGTCACAAGAATCGCAGGCATAGGTGGGGAGGTAGAAAGACAGGCAGAGAAGAAGTGGCCGCGACGTAGCACGGCGGTGCCGAGCAGCGTTGCGATGACCTTTCAGTCTTCCAGTCTTTCAGCCTTTCAGCCTCTTCAAGGAGATGAAATGAGCAACGGAGCCGTCCTCCAGGTCATCGGTCCGGTCGTCGACGTCAAGTTCGACGAATCCGCGCTGCCGAAGATTTACAACGCGCTGCGCGCGACCAACCCGTCCATCGACGACCGCGAGGAAAACCTCGTGCTCGAAGTGGCGCAGCATCTCGGCGAGGGCGTCGTGCGCACCATCGCGATGGATTCCACCGACGGCCTCGTCCGCGGGCAAGTGGTGCGCGACACCGGCGAGGGCATCGCCGTGCCGGTCGGCGACGCGGTGCTTGGCCGCATCATCAACGTCATCGGCGAGCCGGTGGACGAGGGCGGGCCCGTCAACGCGACGGACAAGCGCGAGATCCACCGCGAGGCGCCGTCGCTTCTCGACCAGGACGTGCAGACCACCGCGCTCGAGACGGGCATCAAGGTCATCGACCTGCTGTGCCCCTACTCGCGCGGCGGCAAGATCGGCCTGTTCGGCGGCGCGGGCGTCGGCAAGACCGTGCTCATCATGGAGCTCATCAACAACATCGCCAAACAGCACTCCGGCCTGTCCGTGTTCGGTGGCGTGGGTGAACGCACGCGCGAGGGCAACGACCTCTGGCTCGAGATGAAGGAGTCCGGCGTCATCGACAAGACGGCGCTCGTGTACGGGCAGATGAACGAGCCGCCGGGCGCGCGTGCGCGCGTCGCGCTGTCGGCGCTGACCGTCGCCGAATTTTTCCGCGACGAGCAGGGCAAGGACGTGCTGCTTTTCATCGACAACATCTTCCGCTTCACGCAGGCTGGCTCCGAGGTCTCCGCGCTCCTTGGGCGCATTCCGTCGGCCGTCGGTTATCAGCCGACGCTCGCCAACGAGATGGGCGATCTTCAAGAGCGCATCACCTCGACGAAGAAGGGGTCGATCACCTCCGTGCAGGCGATCTACGTGCCCGCGGACGACCTGACCGACCCCGCGCCGGCGACGACGTTCAGCCATCTGGACGCCACCACGGTGCTCGCGCGCTCCATCGCGGAGCTTGGCATCTACCCCGCGGTCGATCCGCTCGACTCGACGAGCCGCATCCTCGATCCGCGCGTGCTCGGCGACGAGCACTACGCCGTCGCGCGCGAGGTGCAGCGCATCCTGCAGCGCTACAAGGACCTGCAGGACATCATCGCGATCCTGGGCATGGACGAGTTGTCGGAAGACGACCGCGCCACGGTGGCGCGCGCGCGCAAGATCCAGCGCTTCCTGTCGCAGCCGTTTTTTGTCGCGGAGCAGTTCACCGGCACGCCGGGCAAATACGTCAAGCTCGACGAGACGATCTCCGGCTTCAAGCGCATCGTCTCCGGCGAACTCGATCACCTGCCCGAACAGGCGTTCTACATGGTCGGCAAGATCGAGGAAGCAATCGAAAGGGGCGGCAAAGCCGCGTAAGCCATTGCGATGTCAGTGCCGCAAACGTCTTGCGATGTCAGGGCCGCAAACGAAGCGAAGCGGAGTGCGCGGTCGGCATCGAGGAAACGCATATCGCGTCTACCGGGTCCATTGAGTCCATAATGTCCATAATGTCCATCGCCCCGGCGAAAACCGGGCGCCCCTGAACCGACGCCCAAGGCAGCAACACCCATGGCGCAACCCGCAACCGAAAAACTCCAGGTCACCATCGTCACCCCGCTGCGCGAACTTGCCGCGGGCGAGGCGGACCTCGTGCAGCTTCCCGCCTTTGACGGCGAGATGGGCGTCTTGCCCGGCCACGACTACGTCTTCGCGCTGTTGTCGGTCGGCGCGCTGCGTGTCTTCAACGAGGCGCGCGCGACGTATTATTTCGTCGCCGGCGGCTACGCGGAGATCGGCCACCGCCACGTCCGCATCCTCGCCGAGGTCTGCGAGCCGGTGGAGGAGATCGACATCGACCGCGCGGCCGTCGCCCAAAAACGCGCCGAGGATCGTCTCGCGCGCCTCGCGATCGACAACGCGATCGACATCGACCGCGCCCAACTCGCGCTGCGCCGCGCGACCGTCCGCAAACAGGTCAAGACCGAAGCGGAAAAAGCCGCGGCGAATTAAGCTCCTCGCGGCGTCAGAGCCGCGACCGTAAGGGAGCGGGTGGCTACGAAGCAGGCGGGACGCCTGCGCTCCCAGGCCGCCACCCTCCCGCCAACAGCCACGCGATTCCCAAACAAAAAAACGGAACGAGAGGTGCGGCGAAGCGCGCGTTGCCGTCGGAGACGACGCCGTGCAGGAGCGCGTACGCGATGACGAACGCGGGGATGAAGAGGGGTGGCGGCGCGAGGCGAGATTCTTCGCTTCGCTCAGAATGACAAACGCGCGCGGGAGATTCTTCGCTTCGCTCAGAATGACAAACGCGCGCGGGAGATTCTTCGCTTCGCTCAGAATGACAAACGCGCGCGGGAGATTCTTCGCTTCGCTCAGAATGACAAGGGGCTCGCTCAGAATGACAAGAGTGGGAGTGCGACGCGGTCGAGCGTCGTAAGAAACCACGCGCCGTGCCGAGCGCGAGGCCGGCGAAGCCGAGCCCGTAGAGCACCCAGAGATACGGCGTGAACGATGTCAGCGCGCGATAAACGGCGCCCGCCGCTTTCTGTTTCGTCGGGTCGCGCGGATCGACCGCGAACGTCCGTCGCTGGTGGATCGCCCAGACCTCGTACGTCGGCGCGGGATCGAATAGTTGCGCGACGCGCGTCGCGTACACCCACGCGGCAAGCAGCGGTTTGCGCGTCACGTTCGCCTTGATGGCGTCGCGGTAGCAGGCGTCTCGCGCGATCTCGCCGTCGATTTGCGCGCACGGCGAATCCGCGCGGCTGACGCCGAACGACGGCGCGTTGTGCCAGCCGAAGTTCGTTGTCGAATAGAAGCGTTCACCAAGAACGGCGCGATTCCGCTCGCCCCACGCGACGAGGTAGAGGGCGATGAAGAGGAGCGCAAGGAGGGCGATGGAATATTTTTTCACCGCGAAGACGCAAAGAACGCAAAGATTTTTTCCTTTTTCTTCGCGTCCTTCGCGTCTTCGCGGTGAATTTGCGCTCTTCGCTTCTTCTTCGCGTCGGAGTTTACCCTGAGCGAAGCCGAAGGGCGGTGAGAATAAAACGACAATCACCAAGACAATCCCCACCGGACGCACCACGAACGCCGCGAGGATGACGAGCGCGGCGCCGATGGTTTCGATGCGCGTCAGCTCCCGCGGCATCGTGACGAGCGCGAGCGTCGCCATGACGAGTGCGACGAAAAGGCTTTCGGACATCGCGTTCGGCGTCCAGGCCACATACGGTGCGAACAGCGCGAGCGCGATCGCCGCGGCGCCCTGGCGATCCGGCCACAGCCGCCGCGCGACGAGAAACAGCAGCGCCATCGCGAGCGATTCGAGCATCGCGTTCGCGATGAACACCGCGGGGTGATTGCCGGCGCCGAACGCGGAATAGATCGCCGCGACGAAAAGCGGATACCCCGGCGCGCGGTACGCCCGCGTGACGCGGCGCTCGTTCTGTGAACTCGCGCGCCCGTCGTCGGACTGCGCGCCGTCGGTGTATTCGCCGTGCGTGACGAGGTTCGCGGCGAGCACGTGATAGGCGTGCGCGTCGGCGATCGGCCACCAGCGCGCCTCGACCGCGATCCAAAGGCGCAGCGCGAGGGCGAGGACGAAGACGATGGCGGCGACGATAAGCGCGGCGCGGCGACGTCCATCAAGGCTCGACGACGCACACCTTCGACCTCGCTCGTCCGGTCGAAAGTGGGACACGCGTCAGCGGTCCTCGAGGCCGTACTTCCGGATTTTCTGGTAGAGCGTCGAGGGCGCGATGCCGAGCGTCCGCGCCGCGGCCTTGCGCGTGGGCGCGTGCGCGAGCGCGCGGAGGATGGCGTCACGTTCGGCGGATTCGAGGGGAGAGGGAGGATCGAGGATTGAGGATTGAGGATTGAGTTCCGTCCCGGCGCGTGCGGGGCCACCCGCTCCCTGACGGTCGCGGCTCTGTTCGGCGCGGCTCTGTTCGGTGCGGTCCGGATCGCGGGGTGCGGCGGCGCCGCGGACGAAGACGAGGTCGGCCGCGTCGATCGGTCCGACGTCCGTCATCACGAGGGCGTGCACGAGCGCGGCGCGCATCTCGCGCACGTTGCCGGGAAAGTCATATGCGCGAAGGCGCGCGAGCGCTTCACTCGTGAATCCGGGATTCGATCGCCCAAGCGCGGCGGCCTCGCGCTCGAGCAGATGCCGCGCGATCGCGGGAATGTCCTCCCCGCGCTCGCGCAGCGGCGGCAGCGCGATCTCGATCATGCGCAGGCGATAGAGAAGGTCCTCGCGAAACTTGCCGTCGCCCGCGAGGATCGAGAGGTCGCGGTTTGTCGCGGCGACGACGCGTGCGTCGCAGAAGATTTCGCGTTCGGCGCCAAGCGGGCGCACGTGGCCGTCGTCGAGCACGCGCAGCAATCGCGTCTGCGCGTCCGGCGGAAGTTCGCCGATCTCGTCGAGAAAAATCGTGCCGCCGGCCGCCAGTGGAAAGAGCCCCTTGCGGTCCGCGTTCGCGCCGGAGAACGCGCCGCGCACGTGGCCGAATAGCTCGCTTTCGATCAGCTCCTTCGGGATCGCGCCGCAGTTGACGGGGATGAACGGCCCGTCGGCGCGCGGGGACAGGCGATGGATCGCGCGCGCGACGACCTCCTTGCCCGTGCCGGTTTCGCCGGTCAGCAAGACGGTGACGTCGGTCGCGGCGACGCGGCGGGCCACGGCGGCCACGCGGCGCATCGTCGCGGATTCACCGGCGAGGCCCGGGATCGGCGGCGCGGGCTCGATGGCCTCTTCCGTGCGCTCGGACGCGACGCGAATCGACGTGCGCCCGAGGACGATCTCCTGCCCTTGGCCGATCTCCGACGCCTCGACGCGCGCGCCATCGAGGAAGGTGCCGTTGCGGCTGGCGAGATCGCGCAGCGTCAGGCGTCCCGCGCGAGCCTCGATCATGGCGTGCCGCCCGGAGACGTACGTGTCCGTCAGCACGAGATCGCATTCGGGATTCTTGCCGATCACGAGCCCGCCTTCGGGGATCTCGACGCGGCGCTCGGGGCCGTTTTCCGGCGCGCGCACGACGAGGTAGGGCGCGTTGACGACAAGCGCGTCGCCGCCCGCGCGCAGCACAAGCTCGCGCGTGGGATCCTTCTTCGTCTTTTTCGGCGCGCCGATCAAAAGTGCATACGGGCCGAGCGTCACGCGTTCGCCCGCCGAGGCGGATACGAATTTTCCCCACCGCTCGTCGGGGCCGGCCAGCAGCGTCAGCTCCACCGCGCCGTCGCCCGGCTGCGCGCGCACGAGCGTGCGTTCGGAAAGTTCGGGCAAGGTGATGTCCGCATTCGATCCGCCGCCGACCGTGACGCCCTCCGCGGATAAAGCAAGTGTTACCACGCGGCGTCGGTCGTCGCGGATTTCGATCCAGGCGCGCGAGGTGTTGGGAGCCGGCATAAGCGTGAGCGTAGTTTTAACGAAGACGCGGCCGATCGGGAAGAGCGAACATCCGGAGCGAATGCCCGTTCGTCAACGCGTCAAGTCCATTCGGTCCATCATGTCCATTTTGTCCATCGACGCATTCGCCACCATATCCGGTAGTCAATGTGCGTCTGGCCCACCAAATGTTGACAATGAAAGCAAACGAATCTTTAATGTCAGACGCACCACAATCGCTATCCGCGTGCCCGCGCGCCGGGCGCGCGAAGCGGAGGAACGCATGCGCGCACGTCTTTTCCCGGCGACCCTCGCCGTCTTCCTCACGCTCGCGTTCGTCGCGATCGCCGGCTGCCAGGGTGGCGGCGATGACGATGACGACGACAAGCCCCGCAGCTATGGCCAGGATATCGAGGGCCTCTACCCCGCCCGCATGACGATCGAGAGCGACGGTTGCCAGCCGGACAACGAGGGCGAGTTCGAGGACTGGATCATCGAGATCGAGCAGTCCGGCGATCTGCGCGTCGGCTGGGTGCGTTATCAGAAGGCCGGCCAGGGCGGCGAGAAGGTCGAACTTTTCCAGGGTGAAACCTTCGGCACGACGATCGTCAAGCTCGAGCTTGTCACGAGCCCGCTCACCGGCGCCGATTGCGCCAAGTTCGAAGGCCAGAACTACAGCGTGCGCGTCGACGAGGAAACCGGCACGATCGAGGGCCGGCTCATCAGCGACGTCTTTTACGAGGGCGCCGGGTGCGACTCCTCGAGCGTCGATTGCTATTTCGAACGCGTCATCGCACCGGCCGAAACCGGCGGGGATTGACGCGAAACCCGCGCGCGAATTCCGCGCGTGTCCGCTTGACTTTCCTCAGGATTTGCGGCGACGTGACGGCGCAATCGCGCCTTGAGGTCACGTCCATGAAATCGCGCCCGAACCTGTCCCGCATCGTCATTTTTGGCGCCGCCGCGATCCTTGCGATCGCCGTCGCGGGGTGCAAAAGCCGATCCGAACCGAAACCGGCGGCGCCGACGCCGGCCGCGCCGGAGACGCTCGATCGTCTTTCGGGCGCGTACGGCGGTGCCGGCATGACGCCGATGCAACCCGGCCAACCGGGGGAAACGCCGGCGGGCCCCCCGCCCGGCGCGCGCGTCGCGCGGCTGCGCGAATTGCTCAAGGATGTGCCGAAGGCCGTCGCGAACGAGGACTCCTGCCGCACGTTTTGCACGGAATGGTGTCCCAAGGCCGCCAAGTGCCGCCTGGGACCGTTCGCGAAGGTCCAGCGCTGCAAGCTGTTGTGCTACGATCCGTGCATGGCGGGCTTGTTGCCGCAGGCCTTTGTCGATTGCGGCGCGGCCGCCGATGAGTGCGACGCCGTCATGAGTTGCGGGCGCGATTTCGTGCAGACGCTGCGCCGCGCGCGCGCGGAAACCGGCCCGCACGGCGGCGATGCCGTGGAGGGTTCGGAGGACGGGCCCGAAGGCGAATCCGGGTCGCCGCCGCCGGCCGCGGGCGCGCCGAAATCCGCGGAGTCGACGCCGGCCGGCGCGAACTGATGCCGGCGCGGATGGCGCCGGCCAACGGGGCGTGACGATCGCAATGGCGCGCCCCTGGCGCGCGCCGCGATCAGGTGAACGGGAGGGAAGATGATAGCCGCCGTCATCCTGGCGATCCTCATCGTCTGGGGCTTGTACCTCTGGGGCTCGCGTTGGGCGGTCGAGTGGTATCCCGCCCAGACGCACCACGTACGCGTCAGCCAAACGCGGCACGTTGTTCTCTACCGCGTGCTGCCCGAGGGCGAGGCGCGCCGCCGGTATCCGGTCATCGCGTGCCACGGACTTGGGGCCAACCGCTTCAACATGGCGCTGCCCGGAAAGAACAGCGTCGCCGGTCATCTGGCGCGGCTGGGGTTTGACGTCTTTTGCCTGGAGCTGTCGGGCTCGGGACAATCGCGCCCGAAAAACGCGCGCACGCCGGGGCGCGACGACGTGCACTTCGAGGATTTCGTCCGCCGTGACGCGCCGGCGGCCATCAATCGCGTGCTCGCCGAAACCGGCGCGGACAAGGTGTACTGGGTCGGACATTCGATGGGCGGCATGGTGGCCTACGCGATCACGCAGGGTCCGTGCGCCGAAAAAATCGCCGGCGCGTGCGCGGTCGCGAGTCCGGCCACGCTCGGATATCTTCGCAAGAGTTGGCTGCGAAGCGTGCTGCCGCTTGATTTCCTGTTTGGCCTCATTCCCGTCATCCACAACCAGTTTTTCACGCGGCTCATCGTACCGTACATGCACAACATGCCCGGCATCGTCCACCGGCCGATGATCCGTCCGGACAATCTCGATCGCGAGGAAATGCGCCGCGTCGTCGCGAACGTGCTGGCGGATACGCCTTCGTCGCTGCTGCACGACTTTTCGCGCTGGATCAAGACCCGCGACATCAGCGCGCGCGACGGCGAAAGCTACGAAAAGGGCCTCGCGAAAATCCGCACGCCATTTTTCCTCGCGGCCTCGCCGGGCGATCTGCTCGTGCGTCCCTACGCCGTGGAATACGCGTACGAGCGAATGGGAAGCGAGGACAAGACGTACGTGGTCTACAAGGAGGCCGAAGGCTCGACCGACTACGGCCACGGCGACATCATCTTCGGGCGCAATGCCCCCAACGACGCCATCCTCGCGGTCGGCCAGTGGCTGATCGACCACGACGGCACGCCCGAGGAGGCGCTATCCGAAGCGACGGGCGAGGAGATCGAAAAGCAGATCGAAGCCGTTTGATTGAAGAATGAAGATCGAAAATTGAAGATCGGAATCGCAACGAGCGTCCGTGCCTGTTTCGCCACAGGCGCAATGTGCAATGCCTGTCGATGAGCGACCTTCGTTTCCGCGCGACTGTCGCGTCGTTTCAATCTTCAATCTTCGATCTTCAATTTTCAATTCCTACGGTTTGAGCAATACCTTCCCGCTTGTCTTTCGCGTTTCCACGGCTTCCTGAACGTACGCCGCGTCCTCGAGTGGATACATGCCGTGGATGGGGATATCCAGGTGCTTGTTCTCGACCAGGGCGAGCATGCGGAACCAGCCGGCCTGATGTTCGCGCGGGCGCTCGCGGATGCTCGAGGTGAGGTAATACAAACGCAGCGCGGGGCTTCGCGTGAACTCTTTCATCAGCGAGACGTAAAGTTCTTTCGGGCTTGGCGCGCCGCCGGCCTGGCCGTAGATGACGACCGTGCCGAGGTCGGACACCATGCGGAAATCGTCGCGAACCGTTTTCGCGGCGACGGAGTTGTAAATCACCTCCGCGCCGCGCCCGCTCGTGATTTCGAGGACGCGTTCGGCGACGTTTTCCTTGGTGTAATTGATGATGCCCTCCGCGCAGTCGAGCCTGCGAAGGAACGCCTTTTTCTTTTCGCTGCCGACAAGCGCGATGACGCGCACGCCGCGCAGGTTCAGAAGCTGGCACAGGATCGCGCCGACGCTTCCCGCCGCCGCGTAAACGACAGCGGTCTCGCCGCCGCGCAAATCCACGACGGTGTGCGCCAGGTGATAGGCGGTCATGCCCGAAATCGGCAGCGCGCACCCGAACTTGGCGGTGATCCCGCTTGACAGCGGCAGCGCGGAGGCCGCCGCCGCGACGGCGTATTCGGCGTATCCGCCAAGCGGGGCGATCGCCGCGACGCGGTCGCCCTTCTTGAGATGTTTGACGTTTCCGCCGACCGTATCGACGCGCCCGACGAACTCCAAACCCGGCGTGTACGGAAGCCGCGGTTTGAACACGTACTCCCCGCGGCGCATGAGGATGTCCGCGAAATTCACCCCCGCCGCTTCGACCTTGACGAGCACGTCGTCGTCGCCCGGCGCCGGCCGCTCGATATCCTTGATCTGAAGGACGTCCGGTCCTCCGAGCCTGTCCACCTGAACCGCTTTCATCGATCGCCTCCCCTGGAAGACGACAGCTTACAGGCGACAGGTCCCCGGCGACAAGAAAATGGGAAACCCGGGCGGGGCGGGCGCCGGCACGGCCGCGCCAAACACAATCCTCAATCCTCCCTCCTGCGATCCTCTATCCTCTATCCTCGATCCTCAATCCTGCCCACAATGTCCGCGTGAACGACCGCTACCAGCGCCAGACGCTCTTCGAGCCGCTCGGCCCCGCGGGGCAGGCGCGGCTGCGGCAGGCGACCGTCGCCGTGGTCGGGTGCGGAGCGCTTGGAACGCACGTTGCGGAGGTTCTTACGCGCGCGGGCGCAGGAAGGCTCGTCCTTGTCGATCGCGACATCGTCGAGTGGACGAATCTTCATCGCCAGGCGCTTTTCATCGAGGACGACGCGCGCGAGGGGCGGCCCAAGGCGATCGCGGCGGCGGCGCATCTGGCGGCCATCAACGGCGAGGTCGAACTCGTTCCGCATGTGTCCGATCTTTCCGCGCGCAACATCGACGCCCTGCTCGACGGCGCGCACGTCGTTTGCGACGGCTCCGACAACGTGGAGACGCGCTACCTGCTGAACGACTGGGCCGTGGCGCGCGGCGTGCCGTGGGTGTACGGCGGCGCGGTCGGGCCGACGGC
>JAIOHV010000007.1 GCA_019912885.1 bacterium | reverse complement strand
TTCGGGCCGCCAAGTCCATCAAAGGAGTCCGACGCCTTTGGGGCGTCGGAACCAAACCCAACGACCGGCTCCGCCGGTCGTCAACACACCGGACATCTACGATCGCTTATGAACAGGACTTCTACTTTCGCTACGAACAGCCGATGGCGTCGTGGCCCGCCCGGCGGCGAATACGCCAGGCCTCAATCCCACAGCCGCGTGCTGAAGTAGCGCTCGCCGATATCAGAAAAGACCGTGACGAAGCGCCCGCGTTTTTCGCGTTTGGCGATCTCGTGGACGCCTTTCAGGAAAGCGCCGGAGGATTGGCCGGCGAACACGCCGTTACGCGCAAGCTTGCCGCAATAGTCGTACGCGTCATCGATCGTGACCTTGATCTTCTCGTCGATGACCGACTCATCGAGGATGTCCGGGCGGATGTCCTCGGGGCTCTCCAGCGGTTTCAGCCCCTCGATGCCGGGGAACGCATCCGGAATGACGCACACGACGCGAATGTTTTTGTCGTGCTCCTTCAGCCGCCGGCCAAGCCCGGTGATGGTGCCGCCCGTGCCGACGCCGGCGATGACGTGCGTCAACTTGCCGCCGGTCTGTTCGAGGATCTCCTCCGCGGTCGTGGAATAGTGCGCCTGCCAGTTGCTGTCGTTGCCGTACTGATCGGAGAAGAAGAACGTGTCCGGCGCGGCCTCGTACTGCCGGCGCACCTCGCGAAGCGCCTCGTCGTAGCCGAGCACCGCGTCGGTGAACTGCAATTCGGCCCCGTGCGCGAGGATGCGTTTCTTGCGCTCGGCGCTCGCATTTTCCGGCACGACGAGCTTGACCTTGTAGCCCAGCACCGAGCCGATCATCGCGTACGCGATGCCCGCGTTGCCGCTCGACGAATCGAGGATGGTTTTCTCTTTTGTGAGGCGCCCGTCGATCACCGCGTCGAGCAACATGCGAAGGACCGGGCGGTCCTTGATCGACCCGCCCGGGTTCATCCACTCGGGTTTGGCGAAGATCTCGACGTTGGGCAATTCGTCCGCGAGCAGGTCGACGCGCAGAAGCGGCGTGTTGCCGATGAGCGCCAGCGCCGGGTGGCGCTCGATGATCGCGCGATATTTCGCGTCCATCAGGCGGTGGCGGCGCTGGAGCAGAAGTGCTCGTAATCGACGTAGCCGGGGAAGGGCTTGCCTTCGGCGCAATACTCGCAGTCGGGGTCCTTGCGCAGGCGGAACTCGCGGAATTTCGATTCCAGGCCGTCGTACGCGAGCAGGCGGCCGATCAGCGGATCGCCGATGCCGAGGATCAGCTTCACGGCCTCGACCGCTTCGAGAAGGCCGATCACGCCCGGCAACACGCCGAGCACGCCCGCGTCGGCGCAAGAAGGCGCAAGCTCCGGTGGCGGCGGCGCGGGATAGAGGCAGCGATAACACGGTCCGCCCGCGGCGGGGTGAAAGACGGTGACCTGACCCTCGAAGCGGTACACGCTGCCGTGCACGTTCGGTTTTCCGAGCTTCACGCACGCGTCGTTGATGAGATAGCGCGTGGGAAAGTTGTCCGTGCCGTCCACGATGATGTCGAAATCCTCGAACAGGCGCTCCACGTTTTCGCTCGTCAGCCGCTCCTCGAACGGCACAAGCTTCAGCTTCGGGTTGAAATCGAGCAGCGTCTTTTGCGCGGACGCGATCTTCGGTGTGCCGATACGATCGGTGGTGTGCAGGATCTGCCGCTGCAGGTTCGACTCGTCCACGACATCGAAATCGACAAGCCCCATCGTGCCGACGCCGGCCGCGGCCAGGTAGATCGCCGCCGGGCAGCCGAGGCCCCCCGCACCGACCATCAGCACCTTGCTGGAAAGCAGCTTCACCTGCCCGGCCTCGCCGACCTCCGGGATCGTCAGGTGCCGCGCGTATCGGGCGCGGTCGCCGTCGGAGAGAAACACCGGCTTTTCCGCCGCGAAGCCGCGGCCGGACCAGCCGGTCCATCCGCCCGTCAGGACGCGCAGGTTGCGGTAGCCCATGCGCGAAAGCGATTCGGCCGCGAGCGCCGAGCGCGCGCCGCCAGCGCAATAGGTGACGATCGGCGTATCGCGATCGGGCACCTGCGCCTCGATCTGCAATTCGAGCAGGCCCCGCGGAATGTGCCTCGCGCGGGGCAGATGCCCGGCCCTGACCTCATCGAGCTCGCGCACGTCGAGCAGCACGAAGTCGTCGCCGCGCTCGAGCATCAGGCGCACCTCGTCGGGCGAGATCTCCGTCTGACCGGATTTGACGCTCGATAGCAGGTCGCGAAAGGTGACGACCGGCGCGGACTCATTTTCGCGTTTCGCGCCGCCGGCGATCGCCGGGATGACGGAAACGACGTCTCCGTCCTTCACGGGGGTATCGAGCCCCGACGCGCCGCGCACGTCTTCGTCGTTGACGTACACGTTCACGAACCGGCGCAACTTGCCGTCCCCATCGCAGATGCGCGCTTTCAGCCCCGCGTGCCGCGTTTCGAGATCGTCGAGGATCTCGGCCAGTGTCTTGCCTTCGACGGCGACCGCGTCCTTACCCTCGGCCATCGGCCGAAGCGGCGTGGGAAGGCGAACAGTGATGCTCATGTCAAACGCACCTCCGGCAAGGCCGAAAGGCGGCCTCGCGAACCTTCTATACTACCTGTCGGAATGGGCGAATTGAAGGGAATGTGGATCACGAAGCGGAACCCGGCCGGGTTTGCCGGCTGGAACCGCTCTTCCCGTTGGAACCGCTCACGCGGTTGGAACTGCTCACGCGGTTGGAACCGCTCACGCGGTTGTTACCGCGACCGTCAGGGTGCGGGTCTGCTCCGCGACAACGAACCGCGACAACGAACCGCGACCGTTAGGGAGCGGGTCTCAAATCTGCCAATCCTCGGCCAGGTAGACAGCCATCGGCTCACCCTGTTCATGCACAACGTAGTGCACGGCCAGCAAAAACTGGTCGCGCCCGTTTAGCCAGCGTGTACTGCCGTGCCGCGCCCACCGTTTTCGCGCCGGTTCGTCGAGGTTGGTCGCATTCAGATGGCGACTGGCATAGGCCTTAAACGTATTCATCACGCGTTCCGGCGATTGCTCCGCCGAGACAACGACGTGCACGTGGGTTTCGCGAACATGAACGGCCGTCAGAAACCAATGGCGGTGCGCACAGACTTCCAATACGGCTCGCAGGACGATTTCCGCGCGCTCCCGGTTCAGACGATAAGGAGCATCGACCATCGACGATCGCGAAAACGTCTCGAACGATGTATTGGCCGGCAGCGTGGGATACCCCCGACTCCGCTGATGGCGGTCGACGGCGCGACCTCCTTCTTCACCGTGGAGTAAAGTGCCGTAACAGCGAAATGTTATGAAATAGGCGATCGTCGGCACGTGCGTCTCCTATTTTAGACGAGCGCATCGTGCACGAATGAGTGATAAGAAAAAAGCGCAAGTCCCCGCGGTCCGCAAGCGCGAGACCCGCTCCCTGACGGTCGCGGTTCGTAGGCGTGCGGATCGTAGGCGTGCGGATCGTAAGCGCGAGACCCGCTCCCTGACGGTCGCGGTTCGTAGGCGTGCGGATCGTAGGCGTGCCGATCGCAAGTGCATGGGCGTTCGTCGAACCCCTATCACGCGTACTTGCGCGCCAACTCCAGCAGCGCCTCGTTCGTAAACGGCTTCATGAGGTGCTCTTTCACCTGCGTTTTCAGGTTTTCCTCGGCGAATGCGGCGAACTCGTCGCGCGCAAACATGAGCGCGATTGGCTTTTCGGCGCGGACCTCCTGAATGAACGAACGCAGGAATTCGATACGCGTGGCGTGGTTGCCGGCCAGCATCTCGAACGCGAGCACGTAAAGATCGATCTCCGAGCCGATGCGCCTGGCCGTTTCGAGCGCCTCGTAGCGGTCGTGCGCGGCCTTCACGATGTAGCCCTGGCGTTCGAGGAACTGTTCGATGTTTCGCAGATCGGCCGCAACCTCCTCGGCAACGAGCACGAGTTTCAGGTCCGGCAGCGGGCGGTCGATGTCCATCACGGTCGGCAAGGTTTTCAGCAACGCCTCGAGATCGAACGGCTTGACCAGAAAATCCTTGACGCGGGGATTGGAACGCAGCGCGAAATCGTCCTTGAGGCCGCCGCGCGTCGAGGCCATCAGGATCGGCACGTCGTTATTCATGGCCGTGAGCTTTTCGACGAACGTCAGGCCGTGCATGCCGGGCATCTCGATGTCGGCGACGATGACGCCGACGCGGTCGCCCAGGCGTTCAACGGCGGCCAGCCCCTCGTTGCCGTCGCCGACGCCCTTGACGAGATAGCCTTCTTCTTCCAGCACCTCCTCGAGGGTGCGGCGGTATTCCATGTCGTCGTCGACGAGCAATACGAGCGGTCGTTTCATCGAAGTCTCCGGAAAACCCTGTTTAACCGGCTCATTCCCCGGCATCCGCGGCCGGGGGCGGCATCGACTCGACGCGATCGCGCACGGCCTTGACGACGCTCGTCAGGCTTTTTTTCGTCAACCAGTTCTGGATGAATTTGGGCACGGACATGCCGGTATCGACGGCCACGGTGTAAGCGACGATGGTCTGATTGTCGCCGTTTTCGCGAAGCACCCAGGCGCCGACGGAGTCTTCCACGTTCTTTTTCGGCTTCGCGTCGTCCAGGCGCCAGCGGATGTAGCCTTCCTCCGGTTTCACTTCGTGAATGACCGTATAGCTCACCTTGTTGCCGACGATCGACAGCTCGAAAAGAACATCCACGCGGTCGCCGTCGCGACGCACGACTTTGGTTTTTTTCGTGTTCGGCATCCACTCGGGGAAGGTCTCGAAGTCGTCAAGCGCTTTCAACACCTGCGCTTTCGGCGCCTTGACGAGCACGATCGCGATGCCGCGCCCGGAGTCCTTGCCTTCCTTTTGCTCCAACATGTTTTCCTTGACGACCTCGCCGCTTTGCAGGTCCTTCAGGTTTTCCGGCGTCAGGTATTTGGTGATGTCAGGGACTGGCACAAACTCCGGCGCCGCGACGGCGAACGAAACGGCGGTCAAAACGACGGCCGAAACGAGAATCGAAACCAGGGGCAGGCGTGTTTTCATCGTAATCCTCTCCACGAATGTTGACCGCTGACAGCTGACCGCAGACGGCTGACCGTATTGATCGATCACCGAAAATCAAGCACCTCGACCGGCGGCTCCACCACCGAAAGGGATATCGAACGCACGAACCCTTCGGGGTCGCCGCCAAGTTGCAAGGGAAGATCGACGTCGCTTTCCAGGCGAAATTTTGTCACGAGAAGGTCTTGCAGGCGCGCGTCCCGGAAGCTGCCGCGCCAGACGCGCGGAATGTTTCGGACAAGGCGCCCGACCGGCGTGTCGAGCAGGCGCAGATTCATGTAGCCGGGCTTGGCGGTCGCGAAGGGGAAGACGCGCATGTTGTAGCCGAAATTTTCCGTGGTGCCCCAGCCGATCCACTTGAGCGGGCCCTCGTGAATGAGATCGCCCTTCTTGAATGGCAGCTCCCAGGGCTCCTGGTCGTGCGCGATTCCATAAACCGGCTCGTCCGACTCGTTGTAAACGCGCACGTTCACGGATCCGCCCGTCTTGCGCAACCCCGGGATCGTGCGGCCGAACATCGCGATGAGGTATCCGAAAACGCTGTTGACGAGCCGCCACATGATGCCCGACGGAAAACGCGACTTGATGACGAAGTAGTCGTTCAGGACGAGCGCGTCGATGCCAACGCCGCCCATGTGCGACAGGCGTCCGTTGGACTCGGCCATGTAATACGGAGTGAACTTGAGCGCCGCGCCGCGCTTGACGCGCTCGATCGGCTGGGCGCCCGGCGGCGATTTGACCAGCCCCGCCCAGGCGTTGCCGGTGCCGAGCTTGAGAATGCCGATGCGCGGCAGGCGCGCGGTGGCGTCGCCGAGCGCGCGAACGTGTTTGCTCAGTTGTTCGATGATGCGCATCGCGGTGCCGTCGCCGCCGCCGCAGAACACGAGCGGATAGCGCCGGCGCACGATCTCTCGCAGGCAATCGTCGGACTGCTCGATCGTGCGGGTGATGAATAGATCGTCCGGCGGCACATGCGAGGAGACAAGGCGGATGGTCGCCTCCTTCACGCGGCGCGCCTTGACGTTCATCACGACCGCGAAGCGATCGATCACGCTCGATTCCTCTTGCGCGGCCAGGGGCGCCGCGGACACGCTCGCATTCATGAATGGGCCCTCACGTTGCGGGGAGTGCCCTTTTTCATATCCTGCAACGCGTCCTCGCACAACCACGCCTCAAAAGCGTCCAGGTCGGCAAGGACGACGTTCGAAAACAGGCGCACGACCCAGTTGTGCGCCATCGGGCTGATGGCGATGACCGGCACGCCCGCGCGGCGGCATTCCCAGACCTCGATCGCCGTGCCCATGCTGGCGACCGGCAGATACGCGATGAGAAACTCCGAACGGCACGCCAGTTCGATGTGTTGGCGGAACACCGTTGCCGCGCGCGCATTGTCGTAGTCGACACTGCCGGCGTGCCCGGAAAGCGGGCAATACACGCGGCGGCCGGGCGTTTTATTCGCAACGATCGCCTTCACGCGTTCGCGGTAGTCCTGCGAGACGAGCGCGGCATCCAGCGTCGATCCCTGCATGACGCCCGCGAGGAAAAAGTCCGGCGCGTCAGGCATCGGCCGCCTTCTTGGGCCGCTTCGGTTTCGTCGCGGGCCTTGCGCCGACCTCCAGGGCGGCGTAGCCGTTCGTGATCGGCAGGCGGCGATCCTTTCCGAACGCCAGCGGCGTGACCTTGATGCCCGGCGCGGCCTGCCGCCTTTTGTATTCGCTGGCGTTCACCATGCGGATGACCTTGGCGACGACGTCCGCGTCAAAGCCCGCCTCCACGATTTCGCCGTACGATTTTTCTTCCTCGACGTAGGCCGAAAGGATGCGGTCGAGCACCGCGTATTCCGGCAGCGTGTCGGTGTCGCGCTGGCCGGGGCGAAGCTCCGCCGTCGGCGCTTTCTCGATGATGTTCGCGGGGATCATGTCGCGCCCCGCGCGCGCGTTCAGGCGTTCGCACAAGGCGTAGATCGTCGTTTTTGACACGTCCTTGATCGGCGCGAATCCTCCGCACATATCGCCGTAGAGCGTCGCGTAGCCGCAGCTCATCTCGCTCTTGTTGCCGGTGGCGAGAACCAGATGCCCGAGCTTGTTCGACACCGCCATCAGCAACAT
The DNA here is from genome assembly GCA_019912885.1 of bacterium. NCBI lineage: Bacteria > bacterium. The sequence continues at coordinate 7,216 of JAIOHV010000007.1, read as the reverse complement.
GCCGCGGATGCGCGCCTGGATGTTCTCCTCGGTCTGATCCTTGCGCGCTCGCTTGAAGATGCCGGCGAGCATCGCGTCGTACGATTCCATCGCTTCGTGAATCGGAATCTCCACAAGGCGCATCCCCAGATTTTTCGCGAGGCGGCGCGCATCGGCGCGGCTTTCGCCGGAGGAATACGGCGAGGGCATGAAGACGCCGAGCACCTTTTCGGGCGAAAGCGCGCGGCACGCCAGCGCCGCCACGTACGCCGAATCGACGCCGCCGGACAGCCCGATGACCACGTTCGCGAAGCCGTTCTTGCGCACGTAGTCCGAAAGACCCGTCTCGAGCGCGGCCTGCGTCACGTCGATTTCGTCCGGGATCGGCGCGACGGCCGGCTTCGCCGACGCGCGTTTACGCGGCGCCGGAAAGGCGATCTCGCGCGTTACCACAGGGCGTTCGACGTGCTGCAAATCGCGCCGCCCGCCGCGCAGGCGCGGATCCCGCAGTCGGCCGCGCGGCGACTCGCGCGGATCGATATCCACGATGAGCAACGCCTCCGCGAAGCACGGTGCGCGCGCGATGACGCGGCCGTCCGGATCGATGACGCACGAAGCGCCGTCGAACACCAGCTCGTCCTGCCCGCCGACGAGGTTGCAGAATGCGAGGAAGGCGCCGTGATCCGCCGCGCGCTGCGCGAGCATCTGCTCGCGGCTCTGAGTTTTTTTCGCGTGGAAGGGCGAGGCGGAGATGTTCAGGATCGCCTGCGCGCCGGCGCGGGCTTCGTCCACGTGGGGGCCGTCGCCGATCCAGATATCCTCGCACACCGTCAGGCCAAGGCGCGCCTCGCCGGCCGCGAGCACGAGTCCCTCGTCCCCGGGCGCGAAGTAGCGCCGCTCGTCGAACACGCCGTAATTCGGCAGATGGATTTTGCGATACACGCCCGCCACCTCGCCGCCCGCCAGGACGAACGCCGCGTTGTGAACGTCCGCGCGCAGGATCGGCGCGCCGACGATCGCAACGAGACGGCGGCACGCGCGCGCGATATCGATAACGGCCGCCTCGCACGCGCGCACGAAATGCGGTTTCAGCAGCAGGTCTTCGGGGGGATAGCCGGACACGGCCAGCTCGGGAAACAACAGCACGTCCACACGGCGTTTTTCGGCGTCCCTGACGATCGCGGCGATGCGGCCCGCGTTTCCGGGAATGTCGCCCACGTGCGCGTTGAACTGGGCCAGGCCGATTCGAATCATCGCCTACCCGCTTCGGGCTCCGGTTTCGGCGTGATGGTCCGCGTTGTACTCCTGAATCGAACGCACCGGCCACTCGGCGGGCTCGCCCACGGCGAGCGCGCGAAGGCCCGCGTGCGCCTCGGGCATCGTGGTGAAATACGGGATGCCCGATTCGAGTGCGCTGCGGCGGATCGACAGGCTGTCGCGAATCGCCTGCGGATCGGAGGTCGTGTTGATGACGAGGTCGATCTGGCGGTTCAGGATCGCGTCCACGATGTGCGGCCGGCCCTCGTGAACCTTGTGCACGCGCTCGACGGACAACCCGGCGGCCTCGGCCACCGCCGCGGTGCCCCCGGTGCAAACGACGGTGAATCCGAGCTCCTGGAGGCGGCGTGTTACTTCGGGAACCTGCGGCTTGTCCGAATCGCGCACGGAAAAAAACACGCGCCCGGAATAGGGCAGGGAATTGCCGGCGGCGATCTGCGCCTTGCCGAACGCGATGCCGAACTTCCGGCCGATGCCCATCACCTCGCCCGTGCTTTTCATCTCGGGCCCAAGCACGGTGTCCACGCCCGGGAACTTGATGAAGGGGAACACGGCCTCCTTGACGGAGTAGTAACTCGGTTCGATCTCCGCCGTCACGCCCAGGTCCGCGAGCGTCTTGCCGAGCATCACCTGCGTCGCGATTTTCGCGAGCGGCCGGCCCGTCGCCTTGGACGCGAACGGCACCGTGCGGCTGGCGCGCGGATTCACCTCCAGGATGAACACCTCGCCGTTGCGCACCGCGAACTGCACGTTGATGAGCCCCACCACGCCGATCTCCAGCGCGAGCGCCTCTGTCTGCCGACGGATTTCCTCTTTCATGTCCGCGGTAAGCGTGATCGGCGGGATGCTGCACGACGAGTCGCCCGAATGCACGCCGGCCTGCTCGATCTGCTCCATGATCGCGCCGATCACCACGCGCTCGCCGTCGCACAGCGCGTCGACGTCAAGCTCGATCGCGTCGATGAGGAACTTGTCGACGAGGATCGGCCGCTTGGGCGAAACCTCGAACGCGTACGCCATGTAGTTCGTCAGGCGCTCCGTATCGTGCACGATCTCCATCGCGCGTCCGCCGAGGACATAAGACGGGCGCACCACGACGGGATACCCGATGCGCTCGGCGATCGCGATCGCCTCCTCGACGGAAACGGCCGTGTCGTTCGGCGGCTGCTTGAGCCCGAGCTTGTTGAGAAGCTGCGCGAACCGCTTGCGGTCTTCCGTGCGGTCGATGTCCTCCGGCTGCGTTCCGAGGATGGGCACCCCCGCCTCCAGCAGCGCGTTCGCCAGGCGAAGCGGCGTTTGCCCGCCGAATTGCAGGATCACGCCATCGGGCTTTTCAACGTCCACGATGTTCATCACGTGCTCGAACGTGACGGGCTCGAAATACAGGCGGTCGGAGATGTCGTAGTCCGTGCTCACCGTTTCCGGATTGCAGTTGACCATGATCGACAGCCAGCCCATGTCGCGCGCGGCCATCGACGCGTGGACGCAGCAGTAATCGAACTCGATGCCCTGGCCGATGCGGTTCGGCCCGCCGCCGAGGATCATCACCTTCTTCCGGTCGCGCGGCGCGTCGGCCTCGCATTCGGATTCGTAGGTCGAATAATAATACGGCGTGAACGCCTCGAACTCCGCGCCGCAGGTGTCCACCATCTTGAAGACGGCGGGGACGCCGAGACTCTTGCGCAACTCGCGTGCCAGGCCCCGGTCCACGCCAAGCTCGCGCTCGATCCATCGGTCGGAGATGCCGGCGCGCTTGGCGCGGCGCCACTCGTTGGCCGTCAGGCGCTCGGCCGCGGGCAGATGCGCCCGCTCGCGCGCGAGCGCCGAAACGGTGCGTTCCTCCTGGATGATCGCCTCGATGTGCGCGAGAAACCACGGATCGATTTTCGTCAGGTCCGCGATCTCCTCCACAGTCATGCCGGCGCGCATCGCCTCCGCGACGAAGTAGATACGGTTCCAGCGCGGCACGCGCAGGCGGTCGGAGAGACTTTCGCGGTCCACGATCTGCCCGTCCTCGATGAACTTCGTCACCTGATGCAGCGAATAGCGATTGTTTTCGAGAGACCCGATCGCCTTTTGCAGCGCCTCGGGAAACGTGCGCCCGATGCTCATCACCTCGCCGACGGATTTCATCTGCGTCGTCAGCGTGCGGTTCGTTTCGGGGAATTTCTCGAAATCGAACCGCGGTATCTTCACGACCGTGTAGTCGATCGTCGGCTCGAAGCACGCCTTCGTCTTTTTCGTGATGTCGTTTTCGATCTCGTCGAGCGTGTACCCCACCGCGAGCTTCGCGGCGATCTTCGCGATCGGAAAGCCCGTCGCCTTGCTCGCGAGCGCGGAGGACCGCGAGACGCGCGGATTCATCTCGATCACAACGATGTGCCCGTTCGCCGGATTCACGGCGTACTGGATATTGCAGCCTCCGGTGTCCACGCCGATCGCGCGGATGATGCGCAAGGATGCGTCGCGCATGATCTGATATTCCTTGTCGGTCAAGGTCTGCGCGGGCGCCACGGTGATGGAGTCGCCGGTGTGCACGCCCATCGGGTCGAAGTTCTCGATCGTGCAGATGATGACGACGTTGTCCGCGTGGTCGCGCATCACCTCGTGCTCGAACTCCTTCCAACCGATCACCGACTCCTCGATGAGGATCGTGCGCTTGGGCGAAAGATCGAGCCCCCACTTGGCGAGCGCCTCGAACTCCTTGACGTTGTATGCAATGTTCCCGCCGGTGCCGCCCAGGGTGAAGCTCGGCCGGATGATGACGGGAAACCCGATCTCCCGCGCGTGCGTCCACGCATCGTCGAGCGTCGTCGCGTAGCCCGATCGCGGCACGTCCAGGTCGAGCCCGCGGATGACGTGCTTGAAGACTTCGCGATCCTCCGCCTTCTGGATCGCCTCGTACTTCGCGCCGATCAGCTCGACGCCGTATTTTTCAAGCAGCCCCGCCTCGTACGCGCCGGAGGCGAGGTTCAGCGCCGTCTGCCCGCCCATCGTCGGCAGCATCGCGTCCGGCCGCTCGCGGATGAAGATCTTTTCGAGCACGTCCAGGGTGATCGGCTCGATGTACGTCCGGTGCGCCATGCCGTTGTCGGTCATGATGGTCGCCGGGTTCGAGTTCAGGAGGATGATTTCGTATCCCTCCTCCTTGAGCGCCTTGCAGGCCTGCGTTCCGGAGTAGTCGAACTCACAGGCCTGGCCGATGATGATTGGGCCGGAGCCGACGAGGAGGATGCGCTTGAGGTCAGTGCGCCGCGGCATGCGTTCCTTCGATTTTCGGGTTCGACGTGGGGGGACGGAAACCGTCGCGGGCCGTTATCCTAGCCGCGAACGCACAATCGGGACAAGGCGTCCGCCCATGGCCACCGGTTTTCCCGGCGGCCCTTGCGGTCCATCGCGGCGTGCGGCCATGCCCCCTTGTTCTCAACCTTTGTCGACGATGTTCATCTCGACCTGGCGGTCAGGGGCGATCCGGGTCGCCGGCCACGGGGGGTTCCTTTCCCGCGGGCTCTCCGAATGTTTCCTTCTCGCCCACCCGGGCGTAATAGAGCGCCGCGCCGACAACCAGTCCAACAACATAACCCTGCGGCAACGACAACGCGGAAAGGGCTACGAGGAGCGCGATCGTGATCTCGCGCCGCGAGCCGGCGATGTCGCGCACGAGCGATCCCAGGGCCACCGCCTCGAATAGCAGGACGACGCCGAGCACCGGCAACGGAAACAGGCGCACCACCTCGGACGCGGCGCCGCCGAAAAGAAGCCCGATGAAAAGGAAAAGCCCGCCGTAGATCACCACGGAGCCCCCGGTGCGCGCGCCGAACGCATGGTGGCCGGCGAGGCCGCCGCAACCGTGGCAAACGGGGACGCCGCCAAGGAATGGAAGCACGACGTTCACGAGGCCGTAGGTGAGCCCGATTTTCCGCACGCTAACCGCGCGCCCCGGAAACAGATCGTGGATCGTCCGATGCGTGGCGATGACCGAGTTCGAAAGCGAGAGCGGAAGCTGCGGGAGCGCCAGCACCAAAAGGCCGGTCATCACATCCGTCCACGCGGGCACGCGGGGTGACGGCAGATGGATGCCAAGGCCCGCGACGATCGCGTCCGTGTCGATGCCGGAAACGAGCGCCACGGCAACGCCAAGGCCGATGACCGGCAGCGCCGCCGGGAAGCGTCGATTTCCAAGGAACAGCGCAAGCACGACGAAGGAAACGCCGGCCAGGACGTAACCCGTGGCGCCCGAGGACGGGACGTACTGCCTGAGCGCGAGTTGCCCGAGAGAAAGCGCGAGCCCCAGTTGGACGCCGCGCACGACGCAGTGGGGGATCACCTCGACGAGCCGTCGGAGCAGGCCCGTCGCCGCAAGAACGAGCATGATGACGCCGATGGCCAGGCCGCCGCCGAACAGCACGCCGCCGGTAAGGCGCTCGGAGATGACGATCACCGCCATCGCCTTGAGCGGCTGCATGGGCATGGGCAGTCCGTACACGATGCCGGTCAGGACCTGCGCGAGCCCGAACAACACGAACACGCTCGCCGGATCAAGCCCCGCGGCGGGGATCATGGCAAGAAGCAGCGGAAGGTCCGTCCCGATGTCGCCGAAAGCGCCGCTAAACTCATTGCGATCGAAGCGGATGCGCCTAGCGGCGCTTCCAGGGGGCTGCGGCCCGGCGATGGGCTTGGGCTCGACCAGCCGGGTGGAATCTCGTGCGGCGATGGACACGCGCATGTAAGTACACGGGCGCCGCCAAAAGGTGTAGTCGGCGCGTGGGCTTCCACGAATTTTTTACTGCTCCCCGCTTTTTTTCACCGCCCGTCTCGCCGCGGACAACCGGAAGCGCCCATCGCCAAAAATGCTCCCGAACGGCATTGGTTTCGCCGATACCCCTTATTGACGGAAGTCCGAGGGGGAGGATCATGCGGTTGATTTTCGCGGGCGACTGTACGAATGTACGGTCCTTCTGGATCGGCGGGCGAGGGAACGCGCGTATGGCGCCGCCGCGATCCGTTCAGGTGTCGACCATGAACGCAAAAATGCCCGCCGCGATCGCCGCGGCGATGGCGCTGGTATTCATTCTTGGACTCGCCGCTCCGGCGCGGACCGCTCCCGCGTGGTATCCGCGCTCGGTCGCGCTAGTCATTGGCGTCACACCCTACGGCGGCGGCTTCCGTACGCTGCCGAGCGCGCGCGAGAGCGCCCAAAACATCGAAAATACGCTGCGCGCCAACGGCTTTCAGGTGCTGACGCTGTACGACCGCCAGGCCACCCGGGACGCGATCGTCGGATTTCTGACGAGCCCGCTCGTGCGTGGGCTCGGGCCGCAGGATCGCTTCGTCTTCTACTTCGCGGGCCACGGCCACACGGTGACCGGCGTCGGACTCGACGGCGCCACCGGATTCATCGTCCCCGCGGACGGCAACCGCCTGGGCGGCGAGCCCGATCTGCGCACCCTCGTCGGCGTGCGCGAGCTTCAAAAGGAGCTCGCCACGCGCACCGCCGTAAAACAGGCGACATTCATCTTCGACGCGCAGTTCGAGGACGCGGCCGTGAAGCCGGTCTCGCGCGATGCCGTCTCGCCGCTGTCGTATGTCGGGCAACCGGCCTCAAACGTGCTCATCGCCGGCGGCGCGTTCTCCGCGTTCGGCGGCGCGGATCTGTTCTCCAACGCGGTCGCCGCGGCGTTCAACGGATACGCCGATGCGAACCGCGACGGCTTCGTGACGTTCGGCGAGGTGGCGACGTACGTCGAGGCGGTCACCGGGCGACAACAGAGCCGCCGCGTGATCGCCGGGTCGTTCGAAGGCGGCGGGCAGTTGGTCTTCAAATACGCGGGCGAGCCGCCCGTGATGGTGGCCTCCGCCACGCCGGCCTTGCCGACGCCCGCGCGCGACGCACCCGGAACGCCGGCTGCACTCGGTGGGCGCGTCACGCTGCCGCCGGAGCAGGCACGGACCGCCGCGG